>CADCQU010000295.1 GCA_902803635.1 uncultured Lachnospiraceae bacterium
CACCTGCCGCACCGCTTTCCGGAACCACATTATCCACTGCCACACTACCTTCCGAAGCCGCGCCAACACCTGCCGCACCGCTTTCCGGAACCACATCATCCCCTGCAACACTACCTTCCGGAGTCGCACCACCTTTCGAAGCCAGGCCTTCCTCCTCCCACGACGGCACGATACGCACCCCGCTCACGGTGAACGAGTGGAAATACTGCTTCCAATTGTTCACCCAGTCCTCCTCACCGGTGACGGATTCCGTAATCGTCCCCTCGCCGATATCGCAGTACTCCGCAATCTCCGCAAGGCCGGCCCGCACCCGCGCAAGCACCTCCTCCGGATCCGCCTGCAGAATCTCCCGCTCACGGCGGTCGCTCTCCGACTCGCCATCCCGCCGAATCGGCCCCGTCCCCGGATCAAAATCCTCGGAGATAATCGGAGTATTCGGCAAATGAAAATCCTCCGCAGCCGTAGCTGATAGCTCCTCCCCTCCGGCGGCCGCATTTGCCAAAGCCCCCTTCGGCGACTTCTTCAAATAGAAGGAAATCTCCGCCAAATGGTCGTTCTCGGGCATTTCCGGCACCACGTCTCCGAAATACCCGCCGTTTTCCGCCGCCGTCACCGGCACCTTGTCCGCAATCTCCACGCCGATGATGCCCATCTCGCTCAGCATATACCCGATGAGATCCTCCGCCGCCTCCGTCGTGTGAATCGTATATTTCGTCCACTCCATACTTATATACCCTCTCCCTTCCTATCTATCTAGAACAGCTTCCATTTCACTTTAGCATATCGCTTTTCCATCCAATTCGCAAGACAAAAAGCGGGCAGCCGCTCCGCTTTTCCTGCGGAACAGCCACCCGCCATTTTTCTCAAATTCTGTCTTTACGCCTCTCCCATCGTCTCGGCAAATGCCTTGAGCGCGGCTTTTTGGTCTCGGCTGAGCCTTGTCGGCACCTGCACCACGAGGGTCACGTACTGGTCGCCGCGGCCGCCCCCGCGAAGCGAGGGCACGCCCTTCCCGCGAAGCCGGATGCGCGTATCCGTCTGCGTACCGGACTTGATCTCGTACTCCACCTCTCCGTCCACGGTCTTGACGCGCACCTTTCCGCCGAGGGCCGCCTTGGTGAAGGGAATCGAGACCGTCGAGTAAAGGTCCACCCCGTCCCGCTGGAAGAGCGGGTGGCGGGATACGTTCACCTGCACCATGAGGTCACCCCGCGGTCCGCCGTTCACGCCCGGCTCGCCCTTTTCCCGGACGCGGACGCTCATGCCGTTGTCGATACCCGCCGGGATGGTGACCTTGATTTTCTGCTTCCGCATAATCGTACCTGTCCCGCGGCAGTTCGAGCACTTTTCCTTGATAATGCGGCCCTCCCCCCGGCAATTCGGGCAGGTCGTCTCGGTCTGCATCATGCCGAAGATGGACTGCTGCTGCGCAATGATACGCCCCGTACCGCCGCAGCGGCTGCAGCTCTCCGGCGAGGTGCCGGGTTTCGCGCCATTCCCGCCGCAGGTCGGGCAGGACTCCCGCAAATTCAGCTCCAGCTCCTTCTCGCAGCCGAAAACCGCCTCCTCAAAGGAAATGTTCACCGAGGCACGGGTATTTGCCCCGCGCATCGGCTCGTTGGCCGAACGGGGCCGCCGCGAACGGCTCCCGAAAATGCCCCCGAAAAGGTCATCGAACATATCCGAGCTAAAGCCGCCCTCAAAACCGTTAAAGCCGCCCATACCGCCCTGCTCGAAGGCCGCATGGCCGAACTGGTCGTACTGCTTGCGCTTCTCGGGATCCGAGAGCACCGCATAAGCCTCGTTAATCTCCTTAAACTTCTCCGCCGCCGCAGCATCCCCGGGGTTGGCATCCGGGTGATATTTCTTGGCAAGCTGGCGATAAGCCTTCTTCAAGGTGTCGGCATCCGCATTCTTATCGACGCCCAAAACCTCATAATAATCCCGCTTCTCTGCCATTTTCGATATCCTCCACGCCGCCGGGTTCCCGCGCGGCCCCTTTACAACCTTTTACTCCCACAAAAACATTTTTGGCAAATGCAGCCGCTCCTTGCAAGTTCTCAAATCCACCGCAAAGACCATTGAATCACATGCTCCATTTGACAGCGGTGCTTTCCTGCAATTTCTCAAAAACGCCGCAAAGTCGCCGGCAGCCAGAAGGCTGCCGACGGCTGCAATTAACACTTTGCTGTACCTATATCCTAACCTTACACTTCTGTGTAATCCGCATCCACGACGTCATCGTTGCCGCCCGGCTGCGGTCCCGCCTGCGGGCCCGGTCCAGCCTGCGGGCCGGCCTGCTGCTGGGTCTGCTCGTACATCTTCGCAAAGAGCTGCTGCGAGCTGTTCATCAGCTTCTCCTTCGCGTCCTTGAGCTCCGCGATCTCGGAATCGCCAAGGTTCTGCGCGTTCTTGTACTTCTCGGAGACGCTCTTTAGGTTCGCAAGGTCCGCCTCAACCTGTGCCTTCGAGGAGGCATCCAGCTTGTCGCCGGCATCCTTCAGGGCATTCTCAATCTGGAAGACCATGGATTCGGCCTCGTTCTTCGCATCAACGCCTTCCTTGCGCTTCTTGTCCTGCGCCTCGAAGGCAGCCGCTTCCTTAACGGCCTTGTCAATCTCGGCATCCGACATATTCGAACCGCCGGTGATCGTGATATGCTGCTCCTTCCCAGTGCCAAGGTCCTTCGCGGAAACGTTCACGATGCCATTTGCATCAATATCAAAGGTAACCTCGATCTGCGGAACACCGCGGCGTGCGGGCGGGATCCCGTCGAGACGGAACTGGCCGAGAGACTTGTTGTCCGCGGCGAACTGGCGCTCGCCCTGGAGAACGTGGATGTCTACCGCCGTCTGGTTGTCCGCCGCCGTCGAGAACACCTGGCTCTTCTTGGTCGGGATGGTCGTGTTGCGCTCGATGAGGCGGGTCGCAATGCCGCCCTCGGTCTCAATCGAAAGCGAAAGCGGGGTCACGTCAAGGAGCAGGATATCGCCAGCGCCCTTGTCGCCAGCCAGCTTGCCGCCCTGGATGGAGGCGCCGACTGCCACGCACTCGTCCGGATTGAGGGACTTGCTCGCCTCGCGTCCCGTGAGGGCGCGGACCTTGTCCTGCACGGCCGGGATCCGGGTGGAACCGCCGACCAGAAGAACCTTCGAGAGGTCGGAATTCGAGAGGCCGGCATCCTGCATGGCCTTGGTCACCGGAATCGCGGTACGCTCCACAAGGTCATGGGTCAGCTCGTTAAACTTCGCACGGGTAAGGTCCATGTCGAAGTGCTTCGGGCCGTCCTGCGTCGCGGTAATGAACGGAAGGTTGATATTGGTCGTGGTCGAGGAGGAAAGCTCCTTCTTCGCCTTCTCCGCAGCCTCCTTCAGGCGCTGGAGGGCCATCGGGTCTTTCTTCAGGTCGATGCCGCCGTTCTCCGCGGCGAACTCACTGGCCAGCCAGTCGATGATGACCTGGTCGAAGTCGTCGCCGCCCAGGTGCGTGTCACCGTTGGTGGACTTCACCTCGAAGACGCCGTCTCCGAGCTCCAGGATGGAGATATCGAAGGTACCGCCGCCGAGGTCATAGACCGCGACCTTCATGTTCTTGTTCTTCTTGTCCAGACCGTAAGCCAGGGCGGCAGCCGTCGGCTCATTGATGATACGCTTGACGTCGAGGCCCGCGATCTTGCCGGCCTCCTTGGTGGCCTGGCGCTGGGAGTCGGAGAAGTAAGCCGGGACGGTGATGACCGCCTCGGTGACGTCCTGGCGGAGGTATTCCTCCGCGGTCTTCTTCATCTTCTGGAGGATGATGGCGGAGATCTCCTGCGGGGAGTAGAGGCGGCCGTTGATGTCGACGCGCGGGGTATTGTTCTCGCCGCGGGCGACCTTGTACGGCACGCGGGCGACCTCACGGTTCACCTGGTCATAGG
>CADCQU010000296.1 GCA_902803635.1 uncultured Lachnospiraceae bacterium
AGGTTGGATCATGTTCCGGTTTATTCCGGGAAGATTATGACGGTTTACCAGGATACGATGGAGCTGCCGGACGGACATTTGGAGAAGTGGGATTTTATTGAGCATCGCTATTCGGGGGCGGCCATCGTCGCGGAGCTTCCGGACGGACGTGTCCTCCTCGTCCGCCAGTACCGCCCCGCCATCGGGAAGGAGACGTTGGAGCTTCCTGCCGGGGCGCGTGAGAAGGACGAGTCGGGAGCCTTGGAGGATTCGAAATTGACGGCTGCCCGCGAGCTGCGGGAGGAGACCGGCTATGTGGCGGGAAGCCTCGAAAAGATGGTGCGCGTCTACAGCTCGCCCGCGTACAACGATGAGTTCACCGACGTCTATCTGGCACGTGACCTTCAAAAAGCGGGTGGCCTCCTCCTTGACGCGGCCGAGGAAATCACTGTGGAAGCACTTACACGGCAGGAGGTGCGTGAGCGTATTTTCGCAGGGGAGATTACTGATTCCAAGACCATTGCAGGCGTACTCGCCTGGCTGACAATTTGAATATGGCATTTCGCCAAAAGTTTCGTTAAATTTCGAAACTTTTCTATTGAAGTTTTTATGCTTTCGTTTTATGATTGTACAAGATGGGTGTATTTTACGATAAGGGAAGTATTGTCCTTCCCGCTGGGTTGGACGAAACGGAAAATTGACTTTTTTGGAGGGAATGCATGATTAATAGAAAGTGCTTAACGGCGCTTCTTGCCGCTGTCATCATGACTGCGATTCCGGCAACGGTCCACGCGGATCCGGCGGATTCTTCCATCGGTCGGAAGACGACATGGGACCTTGTCCTTCGCCAGACGGCCGAGGAAGAGATTGCCGAGGAACCTGTCGAAGAGCCTGCGGAAGAACCTGCTTCGGAGCCTGTCAAGTACGAGGAGGAGGTTGTTCCTGCTGAGGAATACCAGCAGGAGGTGCTGAAGCCTGCCCATGCGGCGACCCCGGAAGAGATTATGGCCGAGGCTCTTGCAGGTATGTCGCTTCCGGAAAATGCGGAGAATCCGGAGACGGTGACCGCTCCGGAGGAAGTGCAAGAGGTACAAGAAGTACAAAATGTACAAGAGGTACAGGAAGTACTGGAAGAAGAAAGCGGGGAAGTGCGCGAGGAAGCACAGGAAATTGAGACCGAGGAGCTTCCCACCGAACCCCTCGCAGCCGACGGGGAAGACTTAGACGTGGAGTCGGATGAAACCTACAAGGCTCTTTTCAAAAACAAATCCACATCCTCCACGAGCACGAAGAAAAATTCTCGCATCCCGGTGACGCGCTATGCGGGCAAGGACTATTCGCTTGTTTTCGATGCCCGGTACTACTTGCAGCATAATCCGGACGTGGCTTCCCTTGTGGGTGACGACTATGAACTCGCGCTCCGGCACTTTGTCCTCTATGGCATGTCCCAGCGTCGGCAGGCCATCTCTACCTTCGACGTGAATGCATACTACACGAACTATCCGGAGCTTCATGAGGAGTTCGGTCTGGACTGGCCAAGCTACTATATGCACTACCAGACCGTCGGCAAGTCGAAGGGCTATGTCGGTACCGGCACGGTGAAATCAAAGACAGCCGTGAAAGCGGCCCGCGAGGAGGCGGAGCGGAAGGCCCGCGAACAGGCGGAACGGGAGGAGGCGGCCCGGCAGGCAGCCCTCGCCGCGCAGCAGGCGTTCCAGCAGCAGGCCATCCAGACACAGCAGGCTTCGGGGACGACCCTGACGGCGAACAACGTCCGGGCGACGGCCTTCCTCCAGGAGGTCGCGAAGGTGACGGAGTATGCCCGCGTGCGAGGCATGACCTACGGCAATTCCGCCTCGGTCATCCCCTGCGAGGACGGTCACATTTCCTGCGACCGTCTGATTGCGCGAGCACTCTACAACCTCGGCTTCCATGACCAGCCGATTGGCGGAATCGCGGGCTTCCCCATTTGCAACTACCTGGAGGCCCACGGCTTCCGCAAGGGGACGAGCTTCGCGGACATTGAGCCGGGTTCCATCATCGTGGTCATCAACAACGCCGGCAGCTTCCACTGCTTCGTCGCGGCCAGCTACAACCCGCAGACCAACGTATTTGTCAAGTACGATGAAGGGTCAAATGCACGCATCCGCAGCCAGCAGCCGTTTGTCGAGCCTTGGGCATACAGCCGCCTGGTCGCGGTCTATAATTTCACATGAAGCATAAGTCAAATGCCTGGCGGTCTGGCCCTAAAATGGCCGACCGCCATTTTTAATTCACAGGGCCGCGTAAGGGATTGGCAGCCTTCGTGCACATTACAACCTGTCAGGCAGTGGAAAACGAAGCTTTTAGGAGTAAAAGGACAAGAAAATGAAGCCGTCATTTGTCAGAAGAGATTTAAAGAAAGCCGCCGTACAGTGCGTAAAGACGCACTATCTCACCCTCTTTATCGTTTGCTTTATCATCGCGGTGCTGGGAATCAGCTTCGATGGCTCCTTTGACATTTTCAACGTCAAGGATTCCATCATTGGGTGGTTCGTCATGCCGCAGACGTCCTCGCAGACCGAGCCGGTTGAGGAGGATCCGGATACCGGCACCGGCGCGGTCGCTGCCCATGACGACGAGGAGATCACGCCGTTCGGACTGCTTCTCGACCTCATCACGGGAAACATTGACCAGGCGGAGCGGAAGGCGCAGACAAAGGAGGAGGAGGCCATCCAGGGGGCTTCGGACACCCTTGGCCGGACGAACGGCATTTTCGCGGGTCTTGCGAACAACGTTGGATCGGGCAAATTCCTCGTATCCATCGGGAAGGCGCTTTCCAATATGACGCAATCCAAGACCTTTGCGGCCATTCTCTTTGCGCTCGGCGCGCTCCTCATTTACGTGGCCTACTATTTCTTCTTCCGCGGGGTTTTGAAGGTCATCATGGCGCGTTACTTTTTGGAGAGCCGTACTTACCAGAAGATTCCGCTGACGCGCTCGGTCTTCCTCCTGCAGCTCAGAAAATGGATGAACGTCGCGTGGGTCATGCTCGTTCGGGGCATTTACCAGTTCCTCTGGGACCTTACGCTCGTGGGCGGCATTATTAAAATGTACTCTTATTCGCAGGTTCCTTACATCCTCGCGGAGAACCCCTCAATGAGTGCGAAGGAGGCCATCACGCTGTCCCGGCAAATGATGGATGGCTACAAATGGAAGGCTTTCGTGCTGGATTTGACGCTGCTTGGCTGGGAGGTGCTGAGCGTGCTGACCCTCGGCCTCTCGGACCTTTGCTTCTTTAACATGTACCAGACCTCCATCGGGGCGGAGCTTTACGCGTGGCTGCGCGGCAGGGCGAAGGCGGAGGGCAACGAGTACGCAAAGAAGCTAGGGGATAATTGGCTTTATGAGCAGCCGGCCCAGGCCGTCCTTGCGCCGGTCTATGCCGATGTCGTCGAGGAGCTTGCCAAGCCGCAGGTCGAGCTCACGCTCCCGGGCATCCGCGGCTTTTTCGCGAAATGGTTCGGCTTCGTCCTTGTCTACGACAAACGTGAGCGCGAGTACGAGCAGGATGTCGCCCGCCGGAACACGCTGGCCGTACGAAAGGACGAGCTTGACAACATTTCCTACCCATGGCGGCTCAACCCCTACCTGCCGCCGATGCCGAAGAAGATCAAGAACCAGCGCTTCCGCTTCGGCTTTACCATTTATTACATGCGCAACTACTCGCTGACCTCGCTGATCCTGATCTTCCTCTTCTTCTCGTTCTTTGGATGGGCGTGGGAGGTCATTCTGCACTTCATCCAGGCGGGCGAGTGGGTGAACCGCGGCGTTCTGCACGGGCCCTGGCTGCCGATTTACGGTTCGGGCGGCATTCTCATGCTCCTCTTCCTCAAGCGCCTTCGCTCGAAGCCGGTGCTGCATTTCTTCGGGACGATCATTCTCTGCGGCATCGTCGAGTACTTTACGGGCTACGCCTGCGAGGTATTTTTGGGACGGCGGTACTGGAACTATGACGGCTACTTCCTGAACCTGCATGGGCGCATTTGCGCGGAAGGACTGCTTGCCTTCGGAATCGGCGGCATCCTGATGGTCTACTTCCTCGCACCGCTCCTCGACGACCTGCTCCGGAGGGTTCCGATGAAGGTCACGATTCCGCTCTGTGTGGTGCTCGGCGGCCTCTTTATTGCCGACTCGATTTACTCCGGCAAACACCCGAACACCAACACGGGTGAGAAAGAGCCGGAGAAGAAGGTTACGGCAAATGAACCCGAAAGGGGGACTTCGCCCACGGAGTCCACCGCTGCGGCGGCCATCCGGAGGGCTGGGTATTGACAAATGAAAGAAAGAGCAGGCCGCGTCCAAATGGGCGCGGCCTGCTTGTGTATGGGAAGGAAGCTTTATGGAGTGAATGGTTTTTTACTGCTATAAATATAGAATGCATATATAAAGGGTAGATAAACTGTGGAATAGTATGCATGAAAAGTTGTGGATTGATGTTTTGCACAAAAATGGGTGTGGATTTTTTGTGCACTTTTCTGAATTTTTAAGTTGTGGATTCATGTTTTGCACAAATTTTCAAGGCAAATTTCGTGCAATATTCCGACTTGCGCGGCGGGGGCAAATGCTGTTATGCTTGTTTTGCCGAAAAGGCATGGCAGTACTCACTCTTCCCGGCACCGGTCGCGCAAAGCACTTAAGGCGCGGCCGGGCTACTAGTACAAGACCGGGGGAGCATCTCGGCGCCGAAGCTGTCAGAGTCCATGGGAAGCAGCCCGCAAAAAATATTATCAGACGTTTTTTAATCCAGTTTTATATCCTATAGCAAGCCAACAAAGGGACAGCTTCCATAATTTTCCCGTTTTGGGACGCACCGCAGGGCGTTTTGTCCTTGCGCATTTCCGGTAATCAAAATCAGAGCAAGACGTTTTGCCCTTGCGTATCTTCAAGTCACTGAGCCGCGTAAGGAATTTAGCTGCCTTCGGCAGCACGCGGCACACGATGAGGGCAGAGGTTCGGCGTTCGCCTCCCTCTGCCCTATTGAAAAATATATCGGAAAGGAGGAACTATCATGGGAAACCTGTCTACATTTATGAAGGAGGAGGATGGTGTCACCGTCGTGGAGATCGTGCTCATCCTTGTCGTCCTGGTCGGGCTGGTGGTGATTTTTAAGTCCCAGCTCACGGCGATTCTGTCCAAGGTGCTCGGCAACGTGTCGAAGCAGGCGAACAGCCTGTAAGGCGGCGAAACCTGATCGCGGTTCTTGCCACGGCGAAGGAAGCCCGTCCTTTCGGGCACGTGGAAAAGGCTGTATGCGCGGGGATTGTGAGAAGGCCTTTCGTTAAGCTGAAGAAGGTGGAAGTTTTACTATTATATCCGTAAATTAGGAAAAATTTAATAATAAGGAGGGAGAAAGGCATGCGGAAAGGAAGCGTTACAATCTATCTTTGCCTTGTGATGACCGTGATGGTCTCGCTGGTACTTGGCTGCATTTTTTCTGTCAAGGTGCGGGCCGGACGGGCGCAGCTCGTTTTGGGTACCGACCAGGCGCTCTTCTCCCTCCTTGCAGGCTACGACCGGAAAATGCTCGACGATTTTGACGTATTTTTCCTGGACGGCGGCTGCGGTACGTCCGCTTTCCACCTGGAGAAGCTTTGCCAGAGGGTGGAGGGCGACCTGGCCTACGCTGCCGATCCGGGAAAGGGGCTCTGGCCATTTGCCGCAAAGAGCCTCTTTGAGGTAACGCCCACATCCGTGGGTTTTACTGGCTACACACTTGCATCGGATGCCGGAGGGCGCATTTTCCGGGATGCAGCCCTCCGCTACCAGAAGGAGACCATCGGAATCCAGGCGGCAGGCGCGGCCGTTTCCTACCTTGCCTCCCTGCAATCCCTCACGGAGGTACAGCATAACGCAGGCAGTACGGTGACGGCCGCTACCGCCGAGGGACACCTCTCCCAGGCGCAGGACGCGGCAAATGCCTTTGCCGGGGAGCTTTCAGCCGCCGCCCAGGACGTGGCAAATGCCCAGGCCGCGGCGAGGAGCGCGGGGAATGTGAAGGCTGAGGAGAGCCTCCTTCGGACATCCCTGAATCGAATCGTATATGATGACGAGGAACGGGCGAAAAGCGAGGAGGAAGCCCTTCAAAATTCCTTCGAAAAACTCTCCGGAGCAGATGCTGTCGTCACAGAGGGGATTGGGAACGTTATGCCCTACCTTAATGTCATCATGCAGTCTCCCATCCTTGGTTTTACGCTCGGCGATGCTTCGAGCGTCCTCTGGAAGAGCGTCCCGGCCAGAGAACTATATGGAAGGCGAGGCCACGAGCAAGGCGTTGGCGTACTTGAAATACCGGAGGGCGGGGACAGTACATCGGATAAGTATTTGTATAATGAATATCTTTTAGGACATCTTGGCAACCGTCGGGACATTGAAAAGGATGCCGCGCTCCTCTGCCCCACCGAGTATCTGGTTGCGGGGAGGACGGACGATGCAGCAAATGTTGAGGCGGTTCTCCAAAGGATTCTCCTCATGCGGGAAGGCGTAAACCTCCTCTACCTGCTTCTGGATCCTGTAAAGAGCACGACCTTAAAGACCACCGGCTTTACGATTGCCGTGTTTTTGGGGCAGCCGGAGATGGCGGATACCCTTGCAACCGGTCTTGCAGCGGCCTGGGCTTACGCCGAAAGCCTCGTGGATCTTCGGGGGCTCTTTCTTGGGAAGCGCAACTGCCTTCTCAAGGATTCAGCCCACTGGCAGCTGGGGCTGGCGGATTTGCCGAGAATGCTCGATGGAACCATCGACGGGCTGGTGAAGGGAGCCGACATTGGGCCGGATTACCTCGACTATCTCCGGATGATGCTTCTCTTCGAGGATGGAGAGAAGATTCTGGCGCGGTCACTCGATATGGTCGAACTCTGTGAACGAGGCTCCGACCGCCTCGATTTCCGCCTCGACCATTGCCTTGCAAGCGCGACCGTCTACGTGGAGGCCCTGTCCGAGCGGAGGATTAAGCTTGTCTGCGAGAGGTCGCTGGGGTATCGGGAGCTGTAAAGGAAAGGAGGAACAATATGGCACACCGCAGGGTGCCAGTAAGTCGAGCATCTAAAAAGCTCTTTCAGGAAGGAGGAAAAATGCGGAACATTTGCGGACTGCCTTTCAAAGGGGCAGAAAATAATAAATCTTCCCGGACACGGAGGCTGCCCTTACGGAAGGCAATCCGGAGCTGTCCCGCAGGTGTGTCCTGTGGAAATAGAAGCTCTTTCGAAAATGTATCCCAGAGGGAAGTGTTGCGGGAAGGGAGCAGACGGCGGACGAAGACTTCATTTCGCGGAGGCATGACTTTTGAGTGCGCGGTGACGCTACCGTTCTATCTCATGTTCCTCTTCGCCCTCTCCTTCTACATGGTGGTGATTGGGAGCGAAGTGACCGAAAGCCTGAAACTCTACAACACCGCGCGGCAGGTCTCCAGCATAGCAGGACTTGCCGGAACGGACGCGGGGATTGACTATGTGGATCTCCATGCCACAAAGGAGGTCGCGCTGCCATTTGCATCGTTCTTTGGCGCGAAGGTGAAGGTGCCGGTACGGGCACGGGTGCGTTCCTTTACAGGTCTTGACGTGGGGGAGGATGCTCCTACGGGAAATGCAAAGGCGACCTACTATGTCACGGATACCAAATCCGTGTACCATACGCACCCCGAATGCACGCACCTTTCACTCACAGTTTTCAAGACGGACACGGCGACGATTCGGAGCCTTCGGAACAACGACGGGAAGCGCTACCGCCCGGGGAGTGACGTTCCCGCAGGCTATGAAGGTACGGTCTATGCCTCGGCAAATGGCCTCTACTACTATACGTCCGCAAGCTACCACTCCTTGGTCCGGCATGTGCACGTGGTTTCCGACACCCAAGGACTGAAACTCTGCGAACGCTGCGCCGCTCTTGATCGGGCGGGGTAAAAAACAAGTGTTACAGTTCGGCTTTCTCGTTCACTCTGTCATTCTGAGGAGCGGAGCGACGAAGAATCTATAGAAAAGCGACCAACGCAACGGTAGGAGGGAAATAACTATGGAAGATCATATAGCTCAGCAGCTACTCCTAACGATTGCTCTCCTCTTCCTCGGCGGCGGGGCAATGTTCGATGTCCGAAAGAGGGCTCTGCCGGGGAGCTTTCTTCTCGTAACCTTCCTTTTGGGAACCGCTGCGGGCATTTTCCTTCGCGGTGACCTCCCCTGGGGGTACGTGCTCTCTCTTCTGCCGGGTATTTTTCTCCTCTTGCTCGTACCAACGACCCGCGGCGGAATTGGGGCCGGCGATGGCCTTCTCATACTTGCCGTCGGAACGGTTCTGCCGCTGGAAACGGAATTGGGCCTTCTTCTCATCGGATTACTCCTTGCCAGCGGCTACGCCATTTGCCTGCTCCTTCGCCGAAAAAAACGCACCGCCACCTTCCCCCTTGTCCCCTTCCTTCTGGGAGGGTATCTGCTCCTCTTGCCGGGGATATTATAGAAAGAATAGGTATAAATATGAAGAAACTCAGCTTTTCAGGCTCGTATACGGTGGAGTTGGCACTCCTCTTGCCGATCATCCTTCTTGCGATTGTTGGCAGCATCTACATGGTTCTGCATTTTCACAACAGTGCGAGCCTTGCGGTGGGGGCTGCGGAGATTGCGGTGAGCGGGAAGGAGGACACGCAGCTTCCGCCGCTTCTCTTCACCGGCCCGATCACTCCGCAGGTTTCGGCAAATGCAGAGCGTCGGAGTGTCCGCTTTGATGCCGCGACCTTTTGGTACACCGGGCGTTCATGGCAAATGTCCCGCTCCGCGGTTTACGAGGAGGTGCGTCCGGTGACCAACATGAACCGCGTCCGCGCCCTGCAGAAGGCGGGGAAGGCGCTTTCCGGAAATACGTAGGATACTGCGGAGAATAATTTTATAAAGGAGGACAGGATGGAAGTACGGTGGGAAAGAGATTTGGAGCGCACGAGCCTCGTGCTCGCGGAGGAAGGCGAGGGCGAGGCGGGTGGTTTTGAGACAAAGATGGTCTGTGTCGGCGGCGTGCCCGGCCTTCTGCCGATGACCGTCCGGCAAATGGACAATAAGACGGAATACGTCTATGACGTGACCGCGCGGCAGCCCCTCTCGGAACATTTGCAGGGGAGGCTGCTTGACAAAGGGTCTCTGACGGAGATTCTGGACGCGGTTTTGCAGGTGATCGAAGGGCTTGCGGCCTTTCTTCTGGACAGCGGGCATTTGCAGTATGCGTCCGACCGGATTTTTGTGAAGGGGGGCTTTCGCGACCTTCGGTTCTGCTATTTGCCGACGCAAACGACAACCATGCGGGAGGGGTTCTATGGGCTGGTGATGGAGCTGCTTTCCAAGACCGATCCGAAGGACCGCGCGGCCATCGTCCTTGGCTATCGATTTGCGCACGAATTGCAGGGTGAGAACGTCACTTTACAGGAACTCCGGGAACTTCTCCATGGCGAGGGGGATTTGTCTGCAAATGCTTCCGGCGAAACTGTCGAGGATTGTTTCGGGAAGGAAGACTTTGGAGTGGGGAAGATGGGTAGTTCTTTTTGTGGTGCGAGGAAAGTTCTTGAAGCAGGAAAAGCGGAACGAGCTGTCGGGAATGTGGAAGAAAGCTTTGGCAAGGCAGAAACGACTGACAGTTTTGACAGGAGGAACCGTGCGTTACAGAACGGAGGGAGTCTTTTTCAGTTCGGGGAAGTATTTTATGGAAGGACACGCAAGGAGCGAAGGGAGGACTTTTCCGAGAAGGGCATGGCCGCTCGACTCGGCATCAACAAAAGGACGTTTCTCATTGTGGGGATTGGGGCAGCGGTGCTTCTTGCGGCGTATCTTGCCCTGCATACCGAAGTGCTTGACACGGTTCTAAAGTATGTGCAGGAAAACCCCGTCCTTCTCGCTGTTCCGATAGTTCTTGTGGCAGGTATTGCTTTTTTTATCGTCCTTCGAAGAAGGAAACGGGGGAGACCATCTTCCAAGGGCAGCGGTTCGCCCTACGAATTTTCGGAAGCATCCTATGAATCCAAGGGCAGCGACTCGCCATACCATTATTCGGAAGTATTTTATGGCTCCAAGAGTAATAGTTCAGCCTGCGCTTTTCCGGAGTTGGTACAGGACAATGTCGGCTGTACGGCTGCATCCACAAACGAACCAAGGAATCCTTCTGAGGAGCGCGTCTTTCGGCCACCCCTCCATCAAATCGCCTTCGGTGATGAGGGGATGAAGAAAAGCGACGAAGAATCCCGTCAGACTGGACTAAACCCGAACGGGAATTTTCGCTTCGTCCAGAATGGCGGGGATGATTC
>CADCQU010000297.1 GCA_902803635.1 uncultured Lachnospiraceae bacterium
CAGGATGACAGGAAAACAACGCTTTAAAATTCACATTTACTTCAAGCGATACCTGAAAAGTATAACTATAGGCTGCGAAGTATGAGTTATTTATATCATCTTCGCGAGCGTCGCATTTTTATACGCAATATCGTCCGTAACCTCACGAAGGAGATGTAGCATCTTCGGGAAGCGGATCTCTTCATCGGGGTCGGACAGCTCGATTTCCAGAATCGCCTTGTCCTTCCAGAATGGGAAGACATCGATTTCAAAGTACTGGTTTCCGTCCACCAGGCAGTAGCGGTCCTTCTTGATCGTCCGCCGCGCGGGGTCGGCGTCCTTCAGCCGGTCGAGGTACTCCTCCTCGGTCAGCCGCCGCTGCATGGACAGCCGTTTCATCCCGTTGATGGTCTTCTTCCGCGTCTCGAAATATACATAATTTCCATTGACGCCCCTCCTGCGCACGCGAAGTTCCTCCCCGGGATCCGACCGCAGGTAGGTCTGCTCAATTTCCACTCGCTCGCAGTGCGGCAGCTCCCGCAGAAGCCGTACATCCGGGTACGCGATCAGGAACTTCCGCTCAATCTCAAAGGGCTCCGGCTCCCCGAGGAAGGAGGCGATCTCCGCAATCAGCCGTTTCATCTTGTCGCTAAAAGTACCCTTATTGTCAATAATTCGAAAATGCGGATGCCCCGTCCATGCCGCAATGAGCGCGTCGTCAACGGCCACCGCCTGCTCCACCGTCTCCCTTCGGGCGGCGTTATTTGCCGTCGTGTAAAATTTCACGGCGCCCTTCGCCGCCGTCATCAGATGGAAGACCGCATCGTAGCTGTCCCGAAGCTCCACCTCATTTGCCCCGACATACGAAAGGACCTCGGCAAATTCCTCGTTGTTCATGTAGGCCTTGTTGTCGAGCGCCCCGCGGTCGCAGACGAGGAGAATCTTCTCCGCATCCATACCCTCGGCCGCGTAGGTAAATATCCTCTCCTTCTCCATCTGCAGCCGCACCTGACACTTCTGGTACTCGCCATTTGTCGCGCATGTCCAGGGCGCGACCCCGCCCGAAATCAGCTCCGTCGCCGTCTCCGGGACAAAAAGCACAGTGTATCCCCGCAGGGAAAAGGCAGTCTGGATAAGGCTCATCCCCGTCGTCTTCCCCGCGCACGGCCCGCCGGTAATCACTATCTTTGTAATCTTCATTTCCATTACCCTCCACGTTGTCACTCTCGCAAATACGCAAGAACTCCCTCAAGGTTCTCCTCCACCCTCTCTGCAAGCCCCCGCATCTCCTCATTTGCCGGAAGCAGATCCGGAACCATGATGGGCCGAAGCCCGCCCCGGGACGCGGCCCGGATGCCGTTGTATGAATCCTCAATGGCAAATGCCCGCCCCGGCAGGACGCCGAGCTTCGCACAGGCCACGAGGAAAATGTCCGGCTCCGGCTTGCTCTTTTTCACCATGTCCCCGGCAATAATCTCGTCAAAATACGCAAGAAGCCCGGCATCCCGAAGCTCACTCCGCACATAGATTTCCCGCGTCGAGGACGCCAGCGCGATGCGTTTTCCCTGCATTTGTAAAAACTCCAAAAGCTCCACGACCCCGCTCTTCATCGGCAGCCTTCCATCGTAATATTTTTCGCGGAAGAGCTTCGACGCCTCCCTCGTGAATGCATCCACCGGAAAATCCTCGCCGTAAGCCTCCAGTATAATCTCCCGCGTCCGCTCCTTCGTCGTCCCCGTGCAGGCCCGGTAGGGCTTTTCGAGATTCTGAATCCCATATTTATCCGCCAGCTCCATCCAGCAGCCCATCATCGCCCTCTCCGAATCAAAAATCACCCCGTCCATATCAAAAACAACCGCATCAAAGTCCTTCATTTCGCCTCCTTACTCGAAACCTTTCTACCCAAATCCACGCGATTCCGTCCCCAATCCGCGCGGTTTCGCCTCCAATCCGCGCGATTCCGTCCGCAATCCGCGCAGTTTCATCCCCAATCCGCGCGGTTTCGCCTCCAATCCACGCGGTTTTACCCCAAATCCGTGCGTCTTAGCGAAAGCCAATCCTCCTTCGTCATCAGGCTCACATAGCCCGTTCTTTTTTCATGCATCAGCGGGACATCCACATTCTCCGCTCTCCACTGAAACTTGAACCCGCATTTCTCCTGGACGCGCCTGGACTTGTTATTGCCTTCGTAATAGCCAATCCAAACCTTCTGCATCCCGCAATCCTCAAATGCATGGCGAAGCATTTCTTTCACGGCTTCCGGCATAAGGCCCCGCCCCCAGAACGGCTTCCCGATCCAATACCCCAGCTCACACTCGTCGTCGCGCTCCGTCAAATCCGTATGCCCGTTCAGCTTCAGCTCAATCGCCCCAATCGCCTCCGGGACAGCCTTTTGGCAAATGCTCCCCGCTTCGTCTTTTTGTCCACTGGCTCCCGCTTCGTCTTTAAGACAAATGGCATACGCCTCTTTCCCGTTCAGTACATTTTTGATCACATCCCGGCTCTCCGCAACGCTCCTGTGCGCCGGC
>CADCQU010000298.1 GCA_902803635.1 uncultured Lachnospiraceae bacterium
CCGTACCGGAGTCGTTGTCATCCTGAGCGAAGCGAAGGATCCCGTCCGTGTCGGAGCCGTTGTCATCCTGAGCGAAGCGAAGGATCCCGTCCGTGTCGGAGCCGTTGTCATCCTGAGCGAAGCGAAGGATCCCATCCATGCCGGAGCCGTTGTCATCCTGAGCGAAGCGAAGGATCTCGTCCGTACCGGAGCCGTTGTCATCCTGAGCGAAGCGAAGGATCCCGTCCGGGTTATCGAAAACTTGAAGGGATTCTTCGTCACTTTGGGGGCCTTTCAAAGAGTATGTGCACTCTTCTTTAAACACTCCCGTTATTTCCCTCCCCGCAAGGAGATCCTCCCTGGTTGCGTAAATGCGGACGGTAACGTCGTCCGCATTGAGGGTCTTTGCAAGCAGCCTGCCATACTCCTGGGCGGTCTCCTGCTCGCTGGCATTTTTCGGGCCGTAGAGGCGCAAAGCAAGCACAAACCTTGTAACCGCCTGCATGGAAAATCGCGTTTCCTTCTTCCGCACCTCTTCCACGGGCCGGAGATAGGCAAAGAGCCGGTCGAGGGCGGCCTTGACCAGCGGACTAAGTCCGCCGTACGTGCAGGCCGAGACAAGCTCAATCTCCTCGAAATATCCCAGCGTCTCCAAATCCTCCGTCAGCGCATCTCGAATGGCACAGTGCCCGAACCGCCGCGCAAAGCAGTCCATGCAGCCGATACAGGGGTAGATGCGCATCCCTTCGTGCACGAAAATACGGGTGTTGAGCATATTCCGGGGAAGACTGCGAAGCTCCGCCTCCGAGATGTCTCCCAGCACAATCTTCAAGCCCTCACCCCCTTCCCTCGTCATACGCCTGTTCGCGAGGACACGAAAAACGCTTTCCGTTGCATTGTTCGCAGCGGTTCATACAATCCGACAATCGCCTTTCTGGTCATTGCCCACGACGGTTAGTACAATCGCTCAAACGACTTATAATGGTCGTCCGTATAGTAGATGCGCCCGTCGTCGGAATAGACCAGGCGTTTTGCGTTCGCATTTTTCCCGTTAAAATCGATATCACATTCGCGATAGTCCCCATCCGGCAAAAGGCCCTCGGAATTTCCAAAATAACCGCCGCCGATGCTCATACCCGGCGCGACCCTCCATAGATTCTTCCGGGAGGAATCCCAGCCAAGCTTCTTTGCCTTGGTCTTGGTAATATAATTGGAAGGCAAATGCCCGAACTCGTGGAGGTAGGCCGCAACCTCCTCCTTCGAGGTATATGTGCCCTCCTCGACAACGGAAACCTTCCGCCCGCTTTGGGCGGGGTTTTCCGTCGTACTCTCCGGTCCCTGGGATTCCTCTTCCTCCGTAGCGTTGGAGAGAGATTCCTGTGACTCCGCCTCGTTTCCCGATGAGGTTAGCTCCTGAGAATCTTCGTTCGAGGCATCCTTCGATATTGATAAACTGTCGGCAGCTGCTTTCGATGAGGAACCCTCGTCCACGACTACGAGGCCCGTGCCGGAGGATGTGCTCCCTGCACTTTTCCCACAGGCCGTGACGAGAAGCATGATCAAAAGAAGCGACAACCATCGAAAACATCTGCTCCACCGGTTCTTCATCTTCCTACCTCCTCATCCAGCGAATCCTTCGTTTCATAAACTTCCGTAAAGTATTTTTTACAGATAAATCGCTCCAAGCACCGGCTTCTCCCAATCCGCCGCCACAAGAACGTCATTTGCGGCAAGGCGGTAGGAGGACTTGAGCGGCTCCTCCACGAGGACGATGCCGTCGCAGCCCTTGAGGGCCTCGACCGTTTTCGGATCCGAGAAAAGACCCGGCTGGCAAACAAACTCCTGCGGGAGGCCATTTGCCGAAAGCTCCTTCGCAATCGTGGCCAGCTGGCGCGTGCTCACATCGCCTGTCAGCAGGAGGCGTTTTGCGCCCTCGCCATACTCGCCGATAAAGCCTGCGGCCTTCTGCAGCCGCTCCGCATCGCTCCCAACAAAATCCTTCGTCCGGCCAATCCGGTCAAGGAGGGCGTCAAGGCCCTTCAAGGCCTTCCCCTTCCGCTTTGCCGTCAGCTCGGTCAGCGTACGCACGCCGTGGCCGGCAAGGTCATTACCATCCACGATCCGCCCGCGAAGGAGGATGATGAGCATAAAGAGGAAGGTGAGGGCCACCACGCCAAGGATGTAGCCGGCGACGGCGTAGATCACAAGCTTCACACGGCTGTACTTGGGCAGCTCCGGAAGCTCGGTCTCCGGATTGTCAATGTCCACCATGCCGGAGCCATCTCCCGACGCCAGTGCCTGAAGGGCCTCGTTTGCCCGTTTCTTATAACTGGCAATCGTACTCTCCAGCGTGTAATAGTTCTTCCAGGCATTTGTCGAAAAGCTGACAAGGTCGCTGTTGTAGACCAGCTGGAAACCGCCCAGAAGGACGCGCAGCTTGTGGGGACCATAATCCGCCTCGATGGCGGCATATTCCTGCTTGAGCTGGTCGCTAATCGCGGTCACGATCTTCTCCAGATCCTCGCGGTCGTAGTGGTAGATAGAGTAGCGGATGATGCCCGCATCGTAATCGGGGTTGATATTGATCAGCTCGCGGATGTAGTTCCGCTGGCTGTTCAGCTCCGTAGCAAGTGAGGTGTAATCTACCTTGGAGGTAAGCGCGCTGCGGTAACGCGAAAGCATATGGTTGAGGACGGTCGTCGAAAGCTCCTGTTCCGCCCCCTCCGCCGTATCAACATAGATTTCACAAATCGACTGCCATGCGGCGTAAGGATCGATCTTCATCTTAATGGAATTAGCCATATAGGTGCGCATGCCGTCCATTGCCCGGTCCACAGCATCAAGGGAGGTCAACAGTTCACGAACGCTAATCTGCCCCTTCGCCTCGATCTCGGCGATCAGGGTCTCCACGTTCTGAAGGTTCAGATTCGAGAAATCCTCCTCCAGGGGTTCTTCGGCCTCCTCGTTCTGTTCCGTCTGCACCTTTCCGCTTCCATCCGAACTCTCCGTCGCCTCGATGCTGCCGGACGTATCATTTCCCGCCACGACCGTTCCGGTCGGGAGCACGCCGGCGGCCTCCTGTGCAGCAAGGGCCATGGCCCTCGCATCCTCGGCCGCAGTCAGATCCTTCTTAAAAGAGCGCTCATAGAAAACTGCCCCCGCCGCCGCAAAGACGAGCGAGAGGATGAGGATGATCCGCCAGTGTCGAAGGGCCGCCCGGAGGAGCGACCAAATCTTAACTTCGCGATCCATTTTTTCCTTAACCTGCATACTTTACCTCCATATGTTCCAAAATCCTCAGGCTTCTCCAATACGGTCGCCCTTCTCATCCCGCAGCTCGGTGCTGGAAATCCCGGGCGTGTGCGGCAGGTAGACCACCTCCGCGCCAAGCGGGCGAAGCTCCTCCTCCGTCCTCGCCCAGCGGGCATTTCCCTTCCAATCGTCCCCGATGAAGATGGCGTCAAAATGCACGTCCTCCCAGATCTTCGTCTTGTCGAGCGTCGTCGCGATGATGCATTTGTCAACCGCCTTAATGTTCGAGACGATCTCCTGGCGGTCCGCCTCGGAAATGACCGGCGTCTTGTGCTTATAGGCCTCCACGAGCGCGTCCGCGTTCACGCCGACGATCAGCGTCTCGCACCGCTCCTTCGCGCGGTTCAAAAGCCGCAAATGCCCGATGTGGAACATGTCATATACACCCTGCGTATATCCAACTTTATATTTCTTCACAGTATTTTTCTCTCCTGTCAAATGCTTCACGACCGTTCCATAATCGTCCGGTATATTCTCTCCGTATAGTTCTGGCAGAGGTTGTGCATCTTCGGAAGGATCCGGGCGCGTTCCATTGCGAAGCGGTCATCATCCCTTGCCACGTCCTCCAGGAAGGCCGTGAAATCGGCAAAGCCATAGAGGTGGTGCCCCGGCATGTAGGCCAGCGGATCCGAAAAGACGAAGCCCCGCGCCTCCTTGTATTCCGCAAAGTCCTCCAGCGCGAACGCCATCGGCCGGTTCAGCAGCATAAAATCCACGCTCACCGAGGAATAATCGCTCACAAGCGCGTCCGCCTCGTGGAGAAGCGCGTAGAGCTCCACGCCCGCCTCCACAAGGTCCTCATTTCCGAGGAAACAGATATTTGCAAAATCCCGTCCCTCCGAGCTATACCGAAGCTGCATGGGATGGCGCTTGATGACAAGCCTAAGGTTCCTCCTCCCAAGCGCCCTGTCAAGCTCCAAAAGCTCCTCCTCGGAGGCAAGGAGCGGCAGGTCGTAGGCCCGTCCCGTCTTTCCCTCCGCATATTTTCCGTTCTTCGTGTTCCGGAAGGTCGGCATCCAGAAAATCAATCGGACAGCCTCCCCCCTTAATTTTTCGGCAAATGCCGCCGCCTTCTTCCCGCCGCGGATGAGAAGATCATACCGCGGGTAGCCGAGCGGCAAAATGGCCTCCCGCGGGCAGCCCCAGAACGCCGTCTTCGTCTCCACGAAGACCGGCCCCGGCACGAGCGCAAGGTCGAAGGGGTTCTCCTTCGTGTAAGCCTCCGCCGTGTTGGTATCCTTGTAGCCACAGCCGTGCCAGAGGTTCACGAACGTCTGCCCCGCACGCTTCGGAACACCCTTGATCGGGCCGCCGTGCGTGAAGAATACGTAGCGGCTCGTCCGAAGCTCGCGCAAAACCCGAAGCGGGATGTCCTTCCCCGTCCGGCGAAGGAACAAAGTATCGGCGGGGGCATTTGCCGGAACCTTCGCCTCCGGCTCCACGTACCAGACGTAGGTCCTCCCCGGTTTCGGATCCCTCTTCCGTATATATTCGTAGAGCACCCTCGCATTGTCCGCATACGGCGGCAGCGAGACGAAGAACATCTTCTCCGGGTCGATGGGGAGCTTTCCATACCGCCGAAGGAGCGTCGGCCGGAGCATCGCGTTCCCCGCACTCCGAAGGGCGTACGAGGCCGTCCCAAAAACACCCCGCTCGCGGAGCTTCCCTTTTACTTTTCCAACAAATCCAGCCATAGAGAACCTCATTATTTAGCTTTTTAAAACAGCGCCCTTCGTCCTCCGAAGTCCCGGCGGGAGTGCCAGCACCTTCTTCGGCAGCCGTGCAAATGCCCAGATTTCAGGCTTTAAGAAGAGCAGCAGCGTGATATTGAACCCGACGCGAAGGAACGAGGCTTCCATGAAGCCATAGAGAATGAAGAAAAACGAGAAAAACGCAATCTCGTACTGCCGCGTCCGGTACGCCCAGAAAATAATGAGCGCATAGGCAAGGCAGAGAAAGATCGTGAAGAGAAGCCCGTTTTGCAGAAGGCAGCGGATGTAGCCGGAATCGAGCGTCTTGTCGGTCATGATCGTATCCGTAAGCCGCCGCCCGAAGAGCGTGACCGAATACCGTTTCCAGTAAACCGTCTGCAGCCGGATGCGCCCGGAGAGCAGGATGCTGATCTTTTGCGCGATTGGATTCTTCTTAATATAAAGAATTGTCAGCGCCACGCTGCTCGAAAGGAGAAGCGTCGGCGAAAGCGCCATCATCCATTTGACAAAGCGTGAGCGCATAAACGCGGGGAAGACCCGGTACAACAGGAAGCAGAGCAAGGTCGCCACGAGGCAAATGAGCGATGTCCGCGAATGTGTCACGGACATGACAATAGCGGCGCAGACAAATGCGAACAAATAGTGCACGAACCGCGCCGTAGTACCCACAATTAAGAACAATTCCGCCACCAGGATGAAGACGTAGCTGGCGAAGGTGTTGGGATGGTGGAAGCCCCAGGCCTCCTTGTACTTGTGAAAATAGTAGCCGGTCACGTTCTTGATGAGGCCGAGGCCGCAGCCTCCGAGCACGACAAAGAGCATGGTCGCGCGGAGGCAGAAATCCACCTTGGCAAAGCGTTTGAAGTCAATGTCCTTTGCCGCGTAGGCAAAGAGGACGAATACCAGAAGGTCGCGGTTCTGCACCTTTAGCTCCACCAGAGCCACGAGACATAAAAAGAGCAGGTGCCACAGGTTCACACGATGGCAGAGGATATAGATGGCCAATGCGCCCATGGTCAGGAACTGCACCAGCGTCATCGCGGTCTTCACGTTCGGGTTCGAGAAGAGCGCGGACATCCACAAAAGCACGTAAAGGCAAAAATACGCTCCCCAGATCAGCAGGAAGAGCGTGGGCAGCGGACGTGCTTCCGCCCGCGCATCCCTTTGCGTTTTCTCCATTCTCCCGCGTTCCTCCTTTCCAGCGAACTTATTATTTCATCATCTCCTCGCGGCCTCCTCGTAAAGCTCAAGAAGCTGCTTCGCGGATGTTACGATATCAAATCCGGCCTCGCCGACCTTTTTCCAGGCCTCTTCCCTCTCCCTCTTCGGAGCCGTCAAAAGCGCATAGGCAAATGCCTCCGGCCCGCCTTCGAGGGGCAGCCTTTGCATCACGCCCGCGATGTCCGCGTCCTCCGGCACGCGGTCCGAGGTCACCACCGAGAGCCCCGAGGCCTCCGCCTCCAGGCAGCAAATGCCAAAGCCCTCGTGCGTGGAGGGCTGGCAATACGCATCCATCGTCATATAATACGGGGCGACGTCCGCCTGGGGACCGGCAAAAATCACATTGTCCAAAAGCCCCATCTCCCTTGCCTTCGCCCGAACCTCGTCCTCCGTAGACCCGCCGCCAACAAAGAGCAGCTTTGCTTCCCGGCAGGCATCCGGATTTGGCGGGGGTACTTCCTTAAGGCCCGCTCCATTGTTCGCCATATTTCCATCAATACAGGCAATCTGGAGCTTGCGCATACAGGAGAGCACCTCGATCAGAAACTCCTGGTTCTTTTCCCTGGAAAAACGCCCCACGCAGCCGACGACAAAATTCTCGGAAAGCCCGAGCTCCCGGCGTTTTTCCTCGCGGACCTTACTTTGGAAGGCAAATTGCCGCGCGTCGATCCCATTTTTCAGGATGACAGTTCGCTCCTTCGCCTCCTTCTTCGTGAAAATGTACTCCGCCGCGGAGGCCGAGCAGGCCAGCGACACGTCGGTGCGGGCCACCAGGAACTTCTTCAAGGGCTCGGAAAGCTCCTCCTTCGAGGCGCTCCGGCCGCCATTTGCATGGGCATGGACGAAAAGCTTCGCCCGCGTGAAACGGTGGCAGGCCGAGGCGACGACGCTGTTAAACAGCAGGACGCCCGAGTTGATATGAATAATGTCGTAACGGTGGGTGCGGAAAAACTCCCGCAGTGCGACGTAGAGCTTCGCCTTGCCCGGGAGTTTTGAACTGTCAATTCCAAGTTCATAGATATGCCCACCCATGCCCTCGATCTCCTCGCGGTACATCGCGTAGGTCGTCTTGTTGGGCGTCAGGAAGTCAAACTGCACGCGTGTCCGGTCGATATGTCGATAGAGGTTCAGGAGAATGGCGGATACCCCGCCAAAATTCTCCGAACCGGCGTTAATCTGCAGGACTCTCAGCATGGGTCATGCCTCCTCAATCGTTAAAGAATTCATTTCCGTGAAGTGTTTATTTCTCTGCTCGACGGGAGGCAGCTGCATGTAGTCCCCGTAAAGCGTCCGAAGGAAGGTATCGTAGTCCTCCGGGCCGTTGAACTCGCCATCCTCAAAGACGTATTTCGCGCCCTTGCCGTAAACCTCCTTCGGCATGGTGTCCTTAAACTTGTAGAAGCCCATAAAATTCACGAGGTATTTTGACTTGTCCACCGGGCAGGCCTTCATCGCGCGGTCCAGCTTGTACCACATCCGGTCATAGGAGACCAGCTTCTGGATGGGCGTGTGGGCCGCGAGCCAAACGATCGCCCGCTCGTGGAAGGGACGCTTTTTATCCAGCGTCACGATCTCGTCGAAGACCGAGATCTGCAGCCACATCCGCCGCCAGAGGAGGTGCATTTTCCGGAGCTTGAAAAGCAGCGGGTTCGAAGGCATCCCGTCCAGCGGGAAAATGTCGAGCCAGGCGTAGGTCGTCTCGCCGGTCGTGCTCTGGTTCCTGCGGATCTTCACCCGCGTGTCGCAGACGCGCGCAAAATACCGGTGCGAGCTGTGGTCGCGCCGGAAATATTCCAGCTTGTAGGGCGGCTTCAAATCCCTCCGGCAAATGCGGACGAACTTTTCATAGTCCGGTCTTGGCATGCGGATGTCCACGTCGTCGTCCCATGGAATAAAGCCCTTGTGGCGGATCGCCCCCAAAAACGTCCCCGCACTCAGGTAATACGTCAAATGGTTCTTGTCCAGGATGCGGACGACCTCCTTGAGCGTTTCGAGCTCAATCAGTTGTAGCTTCCGAAGATTTTCACTCTGTTCCATCATCAGCCCTCCAGCTCGGCCGCATGTGCGTTCTTGTCCTGGTCCTTCGGCGGGGTCATGTAATCGCCGTACATTTGCGTGAGCACCCCGTCGTAATCCTCCGGTCCCATGAGCATATACTGCTCGAAGTGGTACATTTGCCCCTTGCCGTACATCGACTTTGGGAACATTTCCTTGAATTTGTACTGTCCCATGAAATTCACGATGTAGTTGGACTTCTCCACCGGGTAACGCTTTAAGAGCGCGTCAATCTGGTTCAGCTTCTTCCGTGTGTCCAGGTTCCGCCCGAAGCCGGTGAGCTCGACAAACTTGATGACGAGCCGCTCCGACAGCGGACGGTTCGGGCGCTTTAAATTCACCTTCTCGAAGCAGGAAATGTGGTAGAGCGCACGAAAAACGAGGAGACGCAGCATATGGTAGCGGCGCACGAGGCCGTTGTTCGGCATCCCGTCCAGCGGGAAAATGTCCACCCATACGTTCTCACTGCGGTCCTCCAGGCTCCCCAGCCGCTTCATGCTGTGCCGGGTATCGACAATGCGTGAAAAATAATAATGGTGTTCCTTGGAATTCCAGAACGTCTCCACCTTCAGGTACTCTGGAAGCTCCCGCTGTATCTCGCGGAGGAACCTCTCGTACTGCCCGCGCGGAATGCCGATATCGATGTCGTCGTCCCACGGGATGAAGCCCTTATGACGCACAGCCCCAAGGAGCGTCCCGCCGAGCATGTAGTACTCCATGCCCGTCCGCGTGAGGTAGGCATGAACGGGCGCGAAAACCTCCAGGATTAGCTGTTGTACCTTTGACAAATGGCTCGTGTCCATAACCACCCTCCAATAATCGAATAATTTAATCCTTCTTGACCACCCCGAGGTCGGACTTGATCTGCGTGGTACTGATCTCGGGCGTGCGGGGAAGATAGACCACCTCGGCCCCCTCCTCCTTCAGGAAATCAAACTTTCCCTCCCAGTCGTCTCCCATCACGAAAGTGTCGATGTGGTACTCATGGATGTCCGTCCTCTTCTGTTCCCAGTTCTCCTCCGGGATCACCAGGTCCACATAGCGGATGGATTCAAGGAGGGCCTTCCGCTGTTCGTACGAAAAATAGCACTTCTTCCGCTTCTGGTTCCAGTTAAAATCGTCCGTCGAAAGGGCGACCACAAGGTAGTCGCCAAGGGCCTTCGCCCGCCGAAGAAGGTTGATATGTCCGTAATGCAGAAGGTCGAAGGTACCGTACGTAATCACCCGTCGCATTTGTTTCACCTCATCTAATATTATTTCACGTTAAACCAGCCCGAAACGTGCACACATTTGAATGATTCCCGTTCCAGCGGTCCTATTTGTAACGTTAAATTTCTATTTCGCCCCGCCGCCGGTGAAGATCACCTTGACGGTCTTGAAAATGATGCCGATGTCCTTCCCGATGGACCAGTCGTTGATGTACTGCATATCCAGCTTGATGACTTCCTCGAAATCCTGGATATCGCTCCGCCCGCTGACCTGCCAAAGGCCCGTAAGCCCCGGTTTCATGGACATCCTCGCCCGGTGGTGCAGCTCGTACTGCTCCCACTCGTCGAGCGTCGGCGGCCGCGTCCCGCAGAGGGACATCGACCCCATCAGCACGTTGAGGAACTGCGGAAACTCGTCGAGGGAGGTCTTCCGGATGAACCAGCCGACCCCGTGGCGCGTCCCGTCCGGGCCGCTGCCGATAATCCGAGGATCCGCTTCCATCTTGAACATGAAGCCCTTGACCTCGTTCTTGTCGAGGAGCTCCTTCTTCCGTTTTTCCGCGTCCTTGTACATACTGCGGAATTTATAAATGGTAAAGACACGGCCATTCATGCCGATGCGTTTTTGCGCGAAGAAAATCGGCCCCGGATCCGAGAAGAAAATAATCGGTCCCAGGATGACCGTAAGAATGGCCGTAAAGACAACGCCGACAAGCCCCCCGATGATGTCGATGACCCGCTTCACAAAAAGCTGCCTCGTCTTCGCGATTCGGATGCTCTCGGTAAGCACCTGGTACCCGCAAATCTTCTCCACCGTCTGCATCGTGTTGCGGTCGTTGTCCATGTTGATGGCCATGTGGCTCGTGACACCCATAATGGCCAGCTCCTCCAGAAGCTTTTCGGGAGTCGCCTGATCCTTCGGAAGAATCAGCATGACCTCGTCAATCCAGAGCGTCTGGATATAGGAGACAACATCCGCATACTTTGTGACGACCTTCACCCCGCAGAGCGTCTCGCCCACCATGTCGTCGCGGTCCGCCAGCACAAGGCCCACGATCTTGACCTCGCCAAGGCCCTTCTTTACAATGGTGGGGACAACCTCCTCCACCCGACTCGTGGTCGTCACAAGGAGCATGTGGCGCCGCGAGGGCTTCTTTTTGTTGAGGGTAATGATAAGGGTCCGCCACCCGAACCGCTCCACCAGCATCAGGCAAAAGGCGATCAGGGCAAAGTAGAGGACGATGAGGCGCGAGTAATAGGCGCTGTTCTTCGCAAAAAAGAGGTAGACCAGAATGGACACGACCGAAAGGCCGACCTGCTGCAAGATGGAGGCAATCTCCTTGCTCTTCCTGCGCTTTAGGATATTCTTATGGTTATCCGTAAAAAAGGAGCAGATAAGGCTCGCCACCAGCACCGCGATGGCCGCATTTGCATAGAGGGGTCGCCGATAGACGGACCACGACCCCTTGCGGATATAGAAAGCCAGTGCGTATGCAAATTCTAAAACCAGAAGATCCAGCAGAATGAAGTCAAAATGCTTCATCCAGCCCTCAACCCCTTTTTTATACATAGGCCAACTCTCCGTGAATGTCCCGCAAATCCCGCCCAGGATTTGCAAGAGATTTCATTCGCTACAGATATCTTATTTCTTTCACTTACGCGCCCTCGCCCCAGAGCTGGGCGGTCCCGTCATCCTCCGAAAGGCCCTTCGCGGCCAGTTCCTCGGCTTCCTTCGCGGCCTGCGCAGCGGCCTTCAGACCTGCCTTCCGCTCCTTCGCTTCCCTTCTGGCTCGCCTCCACTCCCTTTTCGCGGCCACGGTGGCCGGCTTATGGCAAAGCTCCGGGCAATAGTAGATCGTGCTGCCGTCGATACCGTCAACAACGCGGTAGCCGTATTTGCCGGCAATTTCCGGCGGGATCGGCTTGCTGATATGCACGACGAGGAAATCATAGCCAAGGTTATAGGCACGGCGCAGAATCGCCTCGTAGTCCTCCGGCAGTATCTCATCCGACTCCAAAATATCCCGAATCTGGTGTTTGACCTTCCCGGAATGGACAATGTACCCGAAAATGTCGCGCCCGTAAAGGAGCTCGATATCTCCGGAAACCTGCCGGATTTCCGTGAGATACCGGTCGCGCATGATGCACTTCGGGTTCTTGTCGAGGGACAGGATGGCCTCCGCCACGTCAACCACCCCCTGCGGCACCTTCTCCGGGTTTGCAGAGAGGCCAAAGCCCGCCTCCGTGTAGACATTTGTGCCCGTCAGCAGGATAACCGCCACAAGGCCCGCCCCAATGAGGATTCGGACTATTTCATGCTTCCACCGCTGCATGAGGTGAACGCCGGCGAGGGCGATGATGATCCCGTCCGGCACCATCCAGAAAAGCCGCCAGTAGATGACATGGCGGAACACAAATTCAAAGGAGATTGGATTGGCCACCACGACGATGCACACGACCACCGGAATCACGAACTTCGTCCGCTCCTCCCGCATGAAGATGCAAATGTAAACCGCGGCGACAAGGACGACGATAAAGAAAATACCGTCACCGATATATTTGGAAATCCAGTCACCGATTACTGCAAAATGATCTAGCATTCTTTACCTCATTTTTTCGCTCAGCCTCATATCTTCCCCGCCGACACCAGCGTGTAAAGATAATAGTACACGGCATTTGGTATGCACAGGAGCAGCATTTTGAGAAGTATCCATGCGCTCTTTCTTGCGATGGCGTAGACGATGCCGTAGCAGAGCAGCATCACCGCGCCGATGATGATTCCGTTGCCGGACAAAAAGCACATACAAAGGTTCATGGCCAGAAGGCTCAGGTAGCGTCCCCGGCTCTTAGGCTGTTCGTAGACGGAGAACAGCATATAGAGCATCATGGGAATCGCGAAGGAGGCCACGACCGCCTTCCCCTGCCAGCTTCGGATCATGACAAAAGTCTCCGGCCCGTAAATCGAATAGTAGCCGAAGATATTGATGAGCCAGAGCAAAAAGACGAAGAAGCACCGGCTCCCCAGATCCTCATGGAAAAACTTCCCGCTCAGAAGGTAATACGCCAGCGAGACCAGAATGATCATCAGGATGGGGAACACGCTGTGCATGAGCACCGTCGGGTTCATGCCGGCCCATCTGGCGACTGATGCCGGGTAGACGGCCCAGGGAGAGAGGGCGTCCTTGGAAAGCTCGCCGGCAAATTTGCTGAGTTCCTCCCCGGTGGCCGGATTTGTCAGAAACAGGCGGTCGGTCCGCACCATTTCCACGGCGTTCACGACAAAGCGCGAATCGTCCTCATCCGCGTTGCGAAGGACGACGGACTGATAAAGGACCACGGCGATAATAAGGAACATGAGGACGAGGGCAATGATTCCCGAGAGGCGGTATTTGCCGAAGGACACCTTCACGGGGGCCTTCTCCTCCTCCGGAGTCGCCTCTTCCTCCACTGTCACGCTCCGGCTTGCAAAGCCAAAGGCCGGGTAGGAAACATTTGTCGAAGGAACGTCGGCCGGAGCATTCCCCTCCGTACCCTTGGCCTCTATCTGTTTCATCCCTTCACGGACTATAGCACGAAGCTCCATCTCCTCCAGAGCGGCCGCGAGACGGGAATCCTCCTCCTGCAAAAGCTTCTGGGGCTTTTCCTTCGGCTCCGTGACCGACCCCAGCTTCCGCATCCAGCCGTCCACCTTGGTTCCACTCACCAGCGCAAAAACGCCGAAGGCCGCGAAGATAAGCTGCACCAGAAGGATCGCGTTCGAGGCGGCCGTGAAGCTCGCCCGAAGGAGCACCATCGGCACGACGAAAAGCTGGCTGACGGACCATAGAGCGATGGTCCCTGTAAGCAGGCATTTGGGGATGTTCGGCTTCGTCTTCAGCAGCCTGCAAATACCGATTCCCCCCAATGTCGGCAGAACGGCAAGAACGACTATCGCCAGTATCACCTGAAGTACTGTCATATCTTCCTCCGAAACGGATTGTTTTTGGCGTGTATAGAGCTATTATAGTACAGGTGGGAACATTTCGCAATAGTCATTCGATACCGTTACAGCAGCCCTCTATCGCGAGGGGTTATTTCGCGGATCCGAAGGCCATGAGGACGATGCCGGCGATGATGGTGAGCGCACCAACCATGGACAGCGTGCTCAGCCGCTCCTTGAAGAGGGTGAGGCCGATGACGAGGATGGCCAGCTGGACAATCCCGTTCACGATGGGGACAACCATGGACAGGTTGTAGCGGACGACGATGCGCTGCCAGAGAAGGAAGCTCACGAGGTAGAGGCAGAAGCCAAGAAAGGTCTTCCAGCCCATCGAGAGGGAGAAGCCTCCCTGGAACGACAGGTGCAGCGAGTCCCCACCAAGCTTCATGAACGTAATCCCGCCGGTGGTGAAAATGAGATAAATAACGATTAATAAATACTGCATTTGTAGTATCCTCCACAAAAACTCCGTGAAAATGAAACCTTTTTCACATATTCGCATACGCCTCTTCTATCTTCTGCAAAATCTCCTCCGCCCCTCCATTTGCCTCGCCAAGGAAGGTCACGTAGCCCTTGAGGGCGCGGGCCTTGGCAAGGAGCGGCCGCGAATGCCCGCTCACATAAATCCGGCATTTTTTCTTCCCGTTCTTGGCCTCCTGGACCATGTTCGCGAGGGCCGAGTTCCCGTCAAAGGCCAGAAGCACGGAGGGCCGCCGCTTAAAAATCTCGTAGGCGAAGCTCTTGTAGGTTCCCCCGGCCGTGGGCTCGATGGAAACCCGCACCTTGGCTCCGGAGGCGAGCACTCGCTCCCGCTCCCGCCGCGTGACCACCGCAGGCACGAAGGCATAGATGGCAAATGCCCCACCGGCCATTTCGAGGAGTGCTTTTTCGTACCCGGCAAAGCCGCTGCCCACGACAAATGCCACCTTCGCGGGGTCCGCACCTTCGACAACCTTTCGAAGGATGTCCAGCTCCTCCGGGCGGATGCGCGTCTGGTGGCTGTCACTGTTGAAGCTCCCCCCGGCCACGATGACAGGAAGCTTGTCCTCCGGAATCTCCTCGATTACCTCCCGGAACGCCTCCGCCGCCGCAAATGTCTCTTCCTCAGAGAGAAGGCCAACGCCCTCTCCCGCCGCCTGCCCGGAAATCTTCCTATTATAATAGGAAGAGACATCCTCCTCCCCGAGCTTCTCCTGGAAGACCTGCATTTTATGGATGCACGAAAAGAACGAGACGGCAGAAATCTTCCTCTCGGCCTCCCGCATTTGCATCAATTCCCTATGGGTAAGCTGCAGCATTTTTTCAAGCGCAAGCTCCTCGTCGATGGAATCCGTCCCGTAGAGGGCCCCGCCGTCGGTGCCCTGCACGCACGAAATGCCGGACGCAAGGTACTTCCGAAGCGGGTGGCGGCTGACCTCGCTGAGATTGTTGAGGCGTACATTTGACGTAATCTGGAATTCCAGCGTCACATTATTTTCCAGAAGCTCCTGGATAAGCTGCTGGCCCTTCTTGGAATTCAAATTCGGTGTATAGAGTCCATGTCCGATGCGCATTGGCGGCATGGATTGGCCCGGCGCGAGCGATTCCCGGACCAGACGGACGGCGTGCAGCACGTTGTCTCGCAGCGTGTCGTTCTCACCGGCGTGGATCCGGATCACGAACCCGTCGGTGTGCCCGGCAATCTCGACCAGCTCGCGGATCACGGGGCGAAGGTCTCGGATATCGTTGATCTCCTCACCGATAATGTCGCTGCCGGCCACGTAGGGGTCGTCCGCCACCGCCCGGAGCACCCGGAGGTTCTCCTTCGCGTAGTCCCCCGCCGCCACCTGGTCACGGACAATCGTGAGCGGAATCCGGCGGATCGAGGCCAGAAAGCGGAGGAGGACGCCGGTCTCGTTGTAAATCCTCGGCATCACCTCGTGCACCTGCCGGAGCATTTCCGGGGCCGCGTCGGCCTTCACCAGGGTCGTGTCCGAAATTTCGGCGTACTCGATTCCCTTGCTCGCATACCCGCGGGCCACCCAGAGGAGCTTGTCCTGGAAGAGAGTGTTGTTCCGGTACATCTCCGTCTCCCTGTCCGCGAGCATTTGCCGTAGGATTCGGCAAATGTCCGCATCCGGGATTTGGTCGATGTCGTTTAACGAAATCGTATCCTCTGCGGGGAGGCCTTTTGTAAATACGTACCGATAGAGATATACCTTCTCCAAATTTGTAAACACAGCCTGGCCATCCTTCAGGATGGTCAGGGAGGCGCGGATCTTCTCGATGTTGGAGGCTGCATTTGCCGGATTCTCCAGAAGGAGCGAGGCAAAGTTGAGGAAGGTGTGATCGTCAACCCGCCGCTCGCGGGCCTTTCCGGTGAGGGGCGTATCGCCAAGGGCCGCCTCCGCCCTTTCGCGGCGCAGCTTCAAAAGCTCCCACTGCGCATCCGTAAGGCCAAGCCCAAGCTTTTTTATATAATATAAGGGATAGCGGATCTGGTGGTGGATGCCGAGCGCGATGAGGACGTCCGGGTCGAGGTTCGCATTCATGTGCGTGTGAAGGTCGGTCCGGAACTTGCATTCGCTGAGAATGTAGGTCTTCACCAGCGTCTTTTTAAGGTCCAGCCGGTA
>CADCQU010000299.1 GCA_902803635.1 uncultured Lachnospiraceae bacterium
CCGTATTGTCCGGGATCGTCAGCGTCACCACGGTGCCGCCGCCTTCCTTTGACGAGATTGCCAAATGGCCGCCGCACATGATTTCGAGCCTTTGCTGAATGTTTTTGAGGGCGATATGCGGCTCGCCGTCCTCGGCGGGGGAATAGCCGCGGCCGTTGTCCGCAACGACAACCTCACTGCCGGACTCCGTCTTCCGCGTCCGGATGGAAATGCGGAACGGGCCGGCATACGGGTCCCTGCCGTGCTTAATGGCATTCTCCACGATGGGCTGCAGCGTCAGCGGGGGCAAGCGAAAAACGGTATGCTGAATATCATAATCGACAAACAGGCTGTCCTCGTATTGGGCCTGCTCCACGGCGAGGTAGGCCTGCGTGTGCTCCAATTCCGAGGAAAAGGGAATTGGCGAGGTGCTGGCGATGGCGGTGAAATTTTTCCGCAGGTAGGTGGTAAAATCGAGGACCACCTGTCGGGCCAGCTTCGGATCCTGGTTGCAGAGACAATAGATGCTCGTCATGGTGTTGTAAATAAAGTGCGGCCGCATTTGCAGCACCATGATGTTGGCACTCTGGTTGGCGATTTCCAGCTGATGTTGCGCGATCTCCCTCTGGTGGCGCAGATCCTGCTCAATCTGGTCGGACAGGACGAGACCGTACATGGACAGGGCCGAGAGGACGATGCAAATATCGAGAATCGGGAATACATCCAGGAACAGGTGCACGAGCATCGCGATTGCCATCGGCAGTATGGCGATAACGAAGCTGAGGAAGGTTTTATGGGAAAGCCGTTTGCGGCGGCGAATCGTACCTACGAGATTGCAAAGCAATATGACGGGCAAGGGCAGGATGAGAAGCGGGTACCAGGCCCCGCGGACATACTGTCCGTCCGGCGTGACATAGGAGAAGCCATCGACGAAGAGAGTGATTACAAGCAGGCCGACATAGACAAGCCACATGGCCGCGACGATACGAAGGAGCCAGCTTTCGCGCATGTTTTCCCCGCAGCAATGTAAAAGATACACTGTCAGCATGGGCAGCGGCAGCGCGAGGAAGATGGATTCCAAAGCCAGTACCAAATAGAGGGTCTCACTCGAACCGGAAAAATAGATGAGAACCGCCTCGACAAAGCAGGAAACGCAGCTCACAAAAAGGGCAGCAAAATAGCTCAGGAAGAAGCGCTTGCTCCAGCGGTCAATCCCGGGCATGATGGCGGTGAACCACAGGCCCATCCCGCTAAGCAGGAGGGCCACACCGACGATAAAGAAATAGAAGAAATCAGTCCAATTGTTCACTCGTCCGGCCTCCCAACGAAAACGGGTAGCGAAGCTTCTTGAGCTGCTCCCGCATGCTCTCCGGGGTCAGGGGTTTTAGGAGAAAGCCGCTGGCCTCGGTCTTCCATGCATCGAGGGAATAGTCGGCGTAGGCGGTCAGGAACACCACATTTGTGGTGGGGTTGATCCCATGGAGCGTCCGGCACAGGTCAAGTCCGCTGCTGCTTCCCATCTCGATATCCAGCACGGCCAAAGCAACCCGGTTCAATCTGGCGTAGGCAATCGCCTCGTTCGGCCAAACGAAGCCCGTGATCGTGGCGTCCGGCATGACCTCCTCCAGAACCGCCAGACCGTCGGAGAGGATGACCTTGCTGTCGTCCACCATAATGACATTTGGGTTTTCCTCACTCTGCGCCGCAAGCCGAAACAGCTTGTTCGTGTCCACCCCGAGGCATTTGGAGAGACGGATGATCATCGCCGCGTCCGGCAGGCGGCTGCCATTTTCCCAGCGGGCAATCGTGGAATGGTTGACAAACATCCGGTCCCCGAGCTGCTTCTGCGAAAGCCCTTTTTTCTCCCGCAGCCTCCGCAGGTTGTCCGAAAATACGTATTTCATGCAATATACCCTCATTTTTCAGATCAGCAAATGCAACAAGTCTTTCTATATAATAAACCCACGCAGCAACACAGGCAAGGGAAACGGGTGTGTCGGATTTAACAATTTGGAACATAAATAATAGGAACAGGTTTACCGTGTCACATTCTGAAACCTCAGACAGCAACGCAGTTAACCTGTCCCCTTTGCATTTGACTATCATTTATTTAGCACACGCTGCAAACCATGCCTTTGCCCTTGCGTGGGCATTCTTTCGGATATTTTTATAGAAGAAGGAATAGTCGCACCCATGGTAGCTGGCCGGGCCGAAAACCGACTCGAAACGTTTAAATCCCGGGATCGCCGTGATCGCGCAATTTTTAAGTCTTGGCTCCGTAACGATCACGGTTCCCCGTTCCAAATCCAGCACGGCATCGGCATTGACAGGAAGCTTCCGCAGGGTGGGGAACAGCAGGCGAGGCATATAGGAACCGAGATTTAGATCCGCGGACGCGGGCACATCGTCCGTCCGCCAGTTCAGCGGGTTGATGGAAATGGCTCCCGGCGAGACGACAAGGGAGGCATGTCCCTTATTTGCCGGTCCTTCCGTATTCCAGGAAACCACGACACCCACATCCGTTGCCCCCTGGGCCGCCTTCACATGCGGATTTTTTTCCAGGTATTGCTTTGTCAGGGAATCCCCCAGACAGTACGCCGCAATCATATTTGCATAATAGTCCGGATGCTCCTTCATATACTCTTCAAGCACGATGTAGCTCAGCCTTGACCCCTGGGAATGCCCGGCCAGGAAGTACGGCCTTCCCTGGTTCAGATTCTCGAAGTAATAGTCCAGCGCGGCATAGACGTCCGTTCTCGGCTCGGCCCATTCCGCCCGGTCCACCTCCTCAAAGCTCATTTCCGAGAGCTTCATCGCATTTACCTGCCGCCAGAACGGGGCAAATATATTGGCAAATGGCTTAAACACCGTTGCCTGCTGTGCGAAATTACGTTTTGCCCCCTGCAGCATGCTCTTGTTGTCAACCGCGCAAATATCGCCCGCCTTCTTATCCTGGCAGCTGGACGGATACAGATAAACCACATCTACCCTCTTATCCACCTGCTCCGGCAGAGCCAGCCAATGCTCCTTTTTCGAATAATCCGTCGGTACTCCTGTAAATTCCTTCATTTTTAGTTACCTCCTTGCCTTCTCCTGATCCTTGTCGAAGAAAACATTTTGAAACAAATTTGCCTGCGCCGCCGTGTTGTAAATCGGATTCACCTCTTCCCGTAACTTTTCGATGCTGAATTCTTCTGGCATTTTCCTCCTCTTGTGTAGAAAACCACGTCCCAAGCGCCATAATGCAAAACCTTTGGCTTCATACGTAAAACCTCTTTGGCATGAATGTATCATTTTTCACCCCCACTCGCAAGATTTTTGTTCCATAAATTGGCGTGTACATCCTCCTTGTGCGTTCAGGTGACCTTTCTATCAGGCTGTTGTAGCTCATGAAAGGTTTGTCATTCTGAGCGAAGCGATACCTCAGTATGCAGAAAACAGTCCTGTGAACTGTTTTCTGTAAGAATCCCGTAAGGTTTTTCGCAAAGTTGACGGGATTCTTCGTCGCTTTTCATCATCCCTCATCGCCGTAGGCGATTCAATTCTGGGATGTCCG
>CADCQU010000300.1 GCA_902803635.1 uncultured Lachnospiraceae bacterium
CACGGCTTCGCCGTGCCACCTCCCCCTTGAGGGGGAGGCAAGAGTCGCTGCCCGTCATTGTGCAGTTACCACCTGAACTGTAACAAAAAAGCGTTACGATTCGGCTAACCCCCGATTGACTGTCATTCCGAGGAGCGAAGCAACGCTTCCGTTCGAACACCGCGGCGGCTAAACCATCATTTGACAAATGTATCCAGTACCCTGACCAGGATATCCACGTCGATGGGCTTGATAACATGCTCGTTCATCCCGGCGTTTTTGCAGTTAATCCTATCCTCGGCAAATGCATTTGCCGTCATCGCGACAATGGGAATCTCCTTCGCATAAGGACGATCCATGGCCCGGATCGCACGCGTGGCCTCGTAACCGTTCATATTGGGCATCTGGACGTCCATGAAGATCAGGGAATAATACCCATCGGGAGAATCCGCCAGCATTTGGACGGCCTGTTTTCCGTCCCTCGCCCATTCCACCGTAAGCCCCGTCATTTCCAGGAAGTCTGTAGCAATCTCCGCGTTCAGCTCCTGATCCTCCGCCAAAAGGATCCGGCGGCCATCCAGATGCATCTCCTCCAGGCTACGCAGAGGCGCCTCCAAATCCTCCGCCTGCTGGTTGCTCACAAGGGAATTTAAAAGATTTAACAGTTTTGTGCGGAACAGCGGCTTGCTGAGGAAGGCCGTGGCTCCGGCTTCCCTGGCCTCCTGCTCAATCTCCATCCAGTCATAGGCAGAGAAGATTATGACAGGGACGCTCTCTCCCACCAGCTTTCGAATCTGGCGGACGGTCTCCACTCCGCCCTGATCCGGGAGCTTCCAGTCAACAAAAATGGCGAAAAAGTCCCGCCCCTGCTCCTGCCTTGTCTTCACGCGGTCCACGGCGGCCTTTCCCGAGAGAACCCATTCGCTGTTCATGCCCATGTCGTTCAGGATTTCGCAGGCGGATTCGCAGCAGACGGGATCGTCATCCACGACCAGAATACGAAGGTCGGTAAAGCTTTCGTAATTGATGTTCCCCGCATTCTGGAGCTTCAGGTACAGGCTGACCGTAAACCTGGACCCCTTCCCGTAGACGCTCTCGACGGAAATGTCTCCCCCCATCATACGGACAATGTTCCGCGTAATGGCCATCCCAAGGCCCGTCCCCTGGATTCCGGACGCGCGCATATCATTTGCCCGGGCAAATGGCTCAAACAGGTGTTCCATGAACTCCGCAGTCATGCCGTACCCGTTATCCTCGAAGATGAACTGATAGTAGCCGAATCCCTGACGTCTGGCGGGCGTTTCAATCACGCTCAGCTGAATCCGTCCCCCGTTCGGCGTATATTTGATGGCGTTGCTCATGATATTGACAAAAACCTGCTCGATACGCCGGCTGTCGCCAATGAGCTGTTCATGCTCCACGTTAACAATATTGACCCGGAAGGTATGCTCGCGCGCCAGGATCTGGGATTTTGTCATGTTCATCATTCCGTCGATAAGATCCGCCAGACAGAACTCCTCCTCCTGCAGCTCCACCTTCCCGGACTCGATCTTGTTCATATCCAGAACTTCATTGATCAGAGAAAGCAGGTGGTTGGAGGATTCCCGGATTTTCCGCAGGCAGTCCTCCACCCTCTCCCTGTCATCCAGATGGTTGGCGGCGATGGTCGCCATTCCTATAATCCCGTTCATCGGGGTGCGCATATCATGGCTCATGCTGGCGAGGAAATCGCTCTTGGCCTTATTGGAAGCATTTGCCGTCTCCATGGCCTCCCGAAGCGCCTGCTGGATCTTCTGCTCCTTCCGCACCTCCTCGTCCACGTCCTTGAAGCCTGTCACGATTCCGGTCCTTCCGCCCGGAAGATCCAACCTTGCAAATTCCACACGATAATAGCGGATCCCGCTCTCGAAGACGCGGCGGAAGGGAACCGAGTAAATAAGGTGTTTCTCCGTGTTCCGGAGGACTTTTTCCGGTGATACGCCTTCCAGAAACTTCTCCCGATCCTCCTCCAGGACCAGACGCGAATAAAACGCAAAGGCATCGGTATAGCGTTCGAGCTGCAGGGCCTTGTCCGCAGGCATACGGTGGACCAGCTCCTCATCAATCCGAAACAGTTCAAAATGCTGGGTCCTGAGATCGTCGATCAGCCAGACCGAGTCATAGACGCGGGTGAGCGCTTCGATGACGGCAGAGCGCAGGGCTTTATCCGTCTCCTGCCGCTCGTGTGTCTCCGTAATGTCCGTAATGAAAACATAAAAAAGACCTTTGTAGAAATCCGATTCCACATAATGGCCGTAATCATCAATCCACCGGACCGCCCCGTCCTTACGGATGATCCGATACGCCACATGGTCCATGTGCGAGCCGCTCTCCTTAAGCTGCTTCTGAATGGATTCCGAAACCCAGAGATAGTCTTCCGGATGAACCATGCCGTGAAAAACAGAGCCGGAAAATGCCTTGAAGTCCTCGAAATTGTCACATCCATAGATCCTGCACGCGGCTTCATTGGCGTACAGTAGCTCTTCGCTCTCATCTGCCTTGTAAATATAAAAACCACCAGGCATGTGCTCGCCAAACTGCTTAATCACCGCAAGGCTCTTTTCATTTAAGATAAAACTCTTACTGAACATTTCTTATCCTCATTCTTCGTTTCGGGTGTCGTAGTGTACACATTCCAGCCTGTACATGTATGCCGCTTCATTATACCATTTTTGCACACCGGAAACAACCACCCTGCACTGCAACAATTCCGTGTTACAGTTCAGGTGAACCTGAACTGCAACCAATCCCCCAGTTCCACCCGCAGAATTTGAAAAACCAAACTTGTATATCGTCCTTCTTCTCTATATAATAAGGAAGGAATCGTCAACACCCTCGTAAAATCTAGCATGGATGTTTCCACAAGCGCCATTTGCAAAGGAGTCTTCATGAAAATCAAGGAAATGATTTCCACCCTGGAAATCGGCAGAAAAAGGATGGAGTCCATCCCCCTTTGGACGGACTTTGGTAAGAATCTGGACCCGGAGAGCGTCCTAACGGAGTACCCGCGTCCGCAGCTTCGCCGTTCTTCCTATATAAATCTCAACGGCCTGTGGGAGTATGCGGTCGTCCCGGATCCCATCCGCAGCGCGTCCCGCCTTTCACGGAAGTCGCTCGCCCGGAAAGCCGCGAAGGAGCTCCGGCACATCTCGGAGGTTCGCCGCGACTCCCGGCATTTGGCAAATGCGGCCGCCGAGCTTTCGGAGCGTCTTACGCGGGTGGCCGCCGTCGTTGACGAGAAGACGGAAAAGCTCCGCGACGACCTCTCCTCCTACTCCGGCGAGGAGGCCGTCCACATCGACCTGGAGGACATCCGTCCCCTTCTTGAGGAGCCGCTTGCCTACGATGGCAAGATCCTCGTGCCTTTTTCCCCGGAGAGCCTCCTCTCCGGGGTGAACCGTATCCTTCGCCCCGGCGAGCTCCTCTGGTACCGGCGGACCATCGAGCTGCCCGCGATTCCAAAAGAAAAACGCCTGCTCCTCCATTTTGGGGCCGTGGACGAGGAGGCCATGGTATTTGTCAACGGCCGCCGCGTCGCCCACCACCACGGCGGGTACCTCGCATTTGCCGCCGACATCACCGAGGCCGTCCGGCCCGGGACAAATGTCCTCACCGTGTGCGTGCGGGACACGACGGACCTCTCCTGGTGCCTTCGCGGGAAGCAAAAGCTGGAACCCGGCGGCATGTTCTACACCCCGCAGAGCGGCATTTGGCAGACCGTCTGGCTGGAGGAGGTTCCGAAGACCTTCATCCAGCGGCTCGACATCCGCCCCGACGTTGCACACTCCCAGGTCCGGATCCGTGTTCTGACAAATGCGCCCGCGAAGGTACGCATCCAGCTGACCGGAGGGGGGATTTTCGCGGATCGGGAAATCTGGGAAGCCTGCGAAAAATCTAACGGGATCCTTCGCTTTGCTCAGGATGACAAAATCATCACGGAGCAAAAAAGTTTTGAGGGAAACTCCGGCGAAGAGTTCCGCATTCCCATCGCAAATATGCAGCTTTGGTCCCCGGAATGCCCGTATCTCTATACATTTGCCGTGACAGCCGGGGCGGACACCGTCTCGTCCTACTTCGCAATGCGGTGCATTTCCGTCGGGCCGGACGAAAACGGCGTTCCGCGCATTTGCCTCAACGGAAAACCGTACTTCAACAACGGCGTCCTTGACCAGGGCTACTGGTCCGACGGGCTCTACACGCCGCCCTCGGACGAGGCGCTTCTCTACGATATTAAGACGATGAAGGCCGCCGGCTTCAATACGCTCCGCAAGCACATAAAAATTGAGTGTATGCGTTGGTACTACCATTGCGACCGTCTGGGCATGCTGGTCTGGCAGGACATTCCAAATGGCGGCGGAAGGTCGATCAAGAATTTCATCCTCTACCTTCCCACGACACTCCCCTTCGTAACGAGCCACTATTCGGACAAGCGCTACTTCCTCTTCTCGCGGCAGTCGGCCCGCGGGCGGAGGGCCTTCGAGGCGGAATGCCGGGCCATCGTCCGCCAGCTTCAAAGCGTCCCCTCCATCGTCCTCTGGACGCCCTTCAACGAGGGCTGGGGGCAATTTGACGCGCTCCGCATCGCGGATATGTTCCGGCAAATGGATCCTGATCGGCTGGTGGACCACGCCTCGGGCTGGTACGACCAGGGCGGCGGCGACATCAATTCCGCCCATGTTTATTTCTATAATTTAAAGGTCCAGCGCGGCAAAAGACCCTACTGCCTCACGGAGTACGGCGGCCTCACCATGCACATCAACGACCACAGCTTCTCCCCCCAAACATTTGGGTACGAGGTCATTAAGACCCCGGAGGAATTCCGGAAAAAGTACGCCGACTTTATGGGACGCATCGAAAAGCTGAAGGCGAAAGGCCTCGCGGCCGCCATCTACACCCAGCTCTCCGACGTCGAGGAGGAAGTCAACGGACTCCTCACGTATGACCGGAAGGTGAATAAACTGGAAATGTAAGAATAACTTCAGAAAGGACTCTGCCATGAAACCACTCGTCATCGGCATTGCCGGCGGGACCGGCTCCGGAAAAACGACCCTCACCAACCGCATCAAGCATGATTTTGCGGAGGACGTGGCCATCCTCTACCTCGACAACTACTACCGCGCCCACGACGACATTCCCATCGAGGAACGCGAAACCATCAACTACGACCATCCGGACGCGCTCGAAATCGATCTTCTTGTGAGTCATCTCCGGAGTCTCCTTGAAGGGAAATCCATCGAAATGCCCGTCTACGATTACAGCGTCCACAACCGCACCAAAGACGTATGCCACATCGATCCGAAGCGGATCATCGTCATCGAGGGCATCCTCGTCCTGCAAAACGAGGCTCTCCGCAGCCTCCTTGACATCGCCATCTACGTCGACACCGATGCCGACGAGCGCGTCCTCCGCCGCGTCATCCGCGACGTCAAGGAGCGCGGCCGCGACGTCGAGGGCATCGCCCGCCAGTATCTCTCCACCGTCAAGCCCATGCACTACCTCTACGTCGAGCCCACCCGCACCACGGCGGACATCGTCGTCAACAGCGGGAAGAACAAGGTCGCCTACGACATCATCGCCACCAAAATCGCCGCCTACCTCAAGGCGTGGGACGAGGAATCCCGTCAACCTTGATAGAAGCCTTACGGAGTTACTATTCAGTTGACCCCGATTTTTCTGTCATTCTGAGGAGCGAAGCGACGAAGAATCCCGTCAACTTTGCGAGAAACCTTACGG
>CADCQU010000301.1 GCA_902803635.1 uncultured Lachnospiraceae bacterium
CGTGCTCCCAACACCCTCCGCGGCCTCCCCGAAAAGCGGATGCTCGCATAAATATTCCGCCGAGGTTCGCATTTGCGGCGCAATCGCCTCTCTCGGGATTCGCGTCGAAAGGAGCAGTACCCCCAGAAGAAGGGCCACGGTCAGGCAAAACACCAGACAAAGCCCGAAGATTGTCTTTCCGGTTTCTTTTCTCATTTTTGTTGCAGCGGTTCCTTTCGAAATTTTAATCTGTAGGTCACGAACATTATAACATATAGCGGGTACTTGTATCTTTTGTTTTTGCGAAAAATGAAATTTACTTAAAACATTTCGCGGAAAATACCGTAAAAGTATGCAGCCTCCCTCCTTGCCCTCGGCATCCCTAAGGAGCGGATTCTAAAATACGGCCTCGCCTTCCGCGGAAGGGAATGCCTGGTTCGAAAAGGATAAGGTTTTCACGCATCTAAAAAGCCTGGCAAATCCAAAGCACAAATTTGGATTTGCCGGGCTTTTACAAATTTTATGTCAGCTTCATGTCCCCGTCCTTGACCCAGCCGAGCTTTCGGCAAATGTGGTTGATGAGGGGGCAGAGGATGGCCGGGAGGACGAAGCAAATGAGGATGAGTCCTACCCAGTCCATCGCCGTGATGGCTGTCTTCGTGCCTTCGGCGATGTCCTTCACCCAGCCGGCGTAGACGCCGAGCTGGCCGACGAAGCCGCAGGTGCCCATGCCGGAGGAAACCGCCGGGCCGTTCATTTGCAAATGAAAGAGGCAGGTTGCGAGAGGCCCTGTGATGGCGGAGGTCACGATGGGTGCGATCCAAATGTGGGGGTTCTTCACGATGTTCCCCATCTGGAGCATGGATGTGCCGATGCCCTGGGAGACGAGGCCGCCCCAGCGGTTCTCCTTAAAGGACATGACCGCAAAGCCGATCATCTGTGCGGAGCAGCCCGCGACGGCTGCGCCGCCGGCAAGTCCCGTGAGTCCGAGGGCCGCGCAAATGGCCGCCGAGGAGATGGGGAGCGTGAGCGCGATTCCGACGAGGACGGAGACCAGAATGCCCATGAGGAAGGGCTGCAGGTTCGTGGCCCACATGATGACCTGCCCGAGGCTCATGGCGAGGCTCCCAAGCGCGGGTGCGAGGAGGGCCGAGAGGCCGATACCGACGCCGATGGTGACGAGGGGCGTTACCAGGATGTCCACCTTCGTCTCCTTTGAAATGGCTTTGCCGCATTCCGCGGCGAGGATCGCGACGATGAGGACGGCCAGTGGCCCGCCCGCCCCGCCGAGGGCATTTGCCGAAAAACCAGCCGTCACCAGCGAAAACAGGACGAGCGGCGGGCATTTGAGGGCGTAGCCGATGGCCACGGCCATCGCCGGGCCGCTCATCGCGGAGGCAAGGCCGCCCACCGTATAGTCCACCTTGGAGATGGTGGCGACCGCATTTGTCAGAAAACCGATGTGAAACTGCTTCCCCAGCGTATCAAGGATCGTTCCGATGAGCAGGGAGCAAAACAGCCCCTGGGCCATCGCGCCCAGCGCGTCAATCCCGTAACGCTTCGCGGAAATCTCGATGTCCTTCCGCTTCAAAAATGCCTTCAAACCTTCCATAGTTTCCTCCTTTTGCAAAGTCTACGGACAACGTCGAGTGGCAACAGTATAGCGGTAGGGGGAGAAGCCGCGGAGCGGGGTTTTTCCGCTCAAGAAACGTTTCGCCCCCAACGCTATTTATAATATAGAAGAGGCTTGGTTGCAATACCTACGCAGAAAAAATTCTTTGTTGAAAATGCTGAAAAATGTGATAAGATATAAGAAGTATTTGTAAACTTTCTTGTCAGGAGGTGTTTTATGGCTGTTAATCGTTTCGTGTTGAATGGCATCTCGTACCACGGCCACGGGGCTATCCAGGAGATTCCGGGTATCATCAAGGCCAGGGGGCTTACGAAGGCATTTGTCGCCTCGGACCCGGATCTTGTGAAGTTCGGGGTTACCGCCAGGGTCACGGATCTTCTGGAGCAAAATGGCATTCCGTACACGCTCTATTCCGACATTAAGCCGAATCCGACGATTGAAAATGTCCAGAACGGTGTCGAGGCGTACAAGGCCTCCGGCGCGGACTTCATGATTACCATCGGCGGCGGCTCGTCCATGGACACGGGCAAGGGCATCGGCATTGTCGTCAACAATCCGGAATTTGCTGACATCCGCTCGCTGGAGGGCGTCGCGCCAACAAAGAAGCGCACGGTCTTCACGATCGCGGTTCCGACGACCGGCGGTACCGGGGCGGAATCTACCATTAACTACGTCATCACCGACGTCGAGAAGAAGCGGAAATTTGTCTGCGTCGACCCCAACGATATCCCGGACATCGCCGTGGTCGATCCGGACATGATGTCCTCGATGCCGAAGGGGCTGACGGCCTCCACCGGCATGGACGCGCTCACGCACGCGATCGAGGGGTACACCACCGGGGCGGCCTGGGAGCTTTCCGACTGCCTGAATCTGGAGGCGATTCAGCTCATCGGCAAGAACCTTCGGAAGGCCGTGCAGAACGATCCCGACTGCCGCGAGGGGATGGCGCTTGCCCAGTATGTCACGGCGATGGCCTATTCGAACGTCGGCCTTGGCATCGCCCATTCGATGGCCCACACGCTCGGTGCTGTCTATGACACCCCGCACGGCGTGGCCTGCGCGATGATGCTGCCAATCGTGATGGAGTTCAACGCGGAGTGCACCGGGACGAAGTTTAAGAACATCGCGGAGGCCCTCGGCGTTGATACGACGGGCATGGACCAGGCGGCCTACCGCAAGGCGGCCGTTGACGCCGTGCGCCAGCTCTCCGTGGATGTCGGCATTCCGACGAAGCTTGAGAAGCTCCGCGAGGAGGATCTTCCCTTCCTCTGCGAATCCGCAGCAGCGGATGCCTGCGCCCCGGGCAACCCGAAGCACGCGACGCTGGAGGACTTCGAGCGTATGTTCCGTGAGCTCATGTGAAGATGCATCTGAGGAGCTGTCACGAAATAAAATGTACAGATTGCGTAGGATATTTTTCCGAGGGCAAGGAAGAAAGCCGCAGTCGTAGCGGGCTACGA
>CADCQU010000302.1 GCA_902803635.1 uncultured Lachnospiraceae bacterium
CAGTCGGCGATGCCCGCATCGCCTCCATCCTCCGCCTTGCAGGACGAAATTTATACTTCGCATCTTTCCTAAGTTATTTTCGAACAGTTCCTTACTTCGTCACCGACTTGAGATCCCAGATATCCTTCACGTACTCCTCGATCGTACGGTCGGAGGAGAACTTCCCGGCGCAGGCCGTGTTCAAAAGGGCCATCCTCGCCCAGCCCATGCGGTCGTTGTACGCCTCCTGGACGCGCTGCTGCGCCTCGGCGTACGCGCGGAAGTCCGCAAGGATAAAGTACATATCGGGCCGCCCGAAGCGGTTCGTCAGCAGCGAGTCGTACAGGGGCTTGAAGAGCTTCGTGTCGCGGTCATAGGTCCCGTTCACGAGCTGCGTGAGCACCTGCCGGATTTCGGCGTCGTTGTTGAAAATGTAATTCGGGTCGTAGCCGCCGTTCTTCTCATGGAAAATGACTTCCTCGGAGGTCAGGCCGAAGATGAAGGCGTTCTCCTCGCCAACCTCCTCGACGATTTCCACGTTCGCGCCGTCCATCGTGCCCAGCGTCGGGGCGCCGTTCAGCATGAACTTCATGTTGCCCGTGCCGGAGGCTTCCTTCGAGGCCGTCGAAATCTGCTCGGAAACATCCGCCGCCGCGAAAATCAGCTCGCCATTTGACACCTTGTAATCCTCGATGAAGACCACCTTCATGCGGCCACGCAGCGCCCGGTCGCTGTTCACGACATTTGCCACCGCGTTAATCAGCTTGATGATGAGCTTGGCATTTGCATAGGCCGCCGAAGCCTTCGCGCCGAAGATAAAGGTCCTCGGATAGAAGTCCATCTCCGGATGCTCCAGAAGCCGGTTCCGCAGGTACATCACGTGTAAAATGTTGAGGAGCTGCCTCTTGTACTCGTGGAGACGCTTCACCTGCACGTCAAAGATCGAGTAGGGATCGATCTCGATGCCGTTATGCTCCAGAATATAGTCCGCAAGACGCTTCTTGTTCTTGTGCTTGATGCTCAGGAACTCCTGCAGCGAGCGCGGGTCGTCCGCGTAAATCTTCAGCTGCGAGAGCATCGAGAGATCCGTCACCCAGCCCTCACCGATCTTCTCGGTAATCCAGTCAGCAAGCAGGCGGTTTCCATGAAGCAGGAATCTGCGCTGCGTAATGCCATTTGTCTTGTTGTTGAACTTCTCCGGCGTCATCTCGTAGAAGTCCTTGAGGACATTTGTCTTGAGGATCTCGGTATGCAGGGCCGCGACACCGTTCACCGAATGTCCGCCCACGATGGCGAGGTTGGCCATGCGGACCTTCCCGTTGTAAATGATGGCCATCGCCTTGATCTTCTCCTCGTTGCCCGGGTAACGGCGGCGCACTTCCACGCAGAAACGGGAGTTAATCTCCTCGATAATCTGGTAAATGCGCGGCAGAAGGCGCGAGAAGAGATCAATCGGCCATTTCTCAAGGGCCTCGACCATAATCGTGTGGTTCGTGTAGGCGCAGGTCTTCGTGGTGAGCTCCCAGGCCTTGTCCCAGCCGTAATGGTACTCGTCCATGAGGAGACGCATCAACTCGGCAACCGCCATCGCCGGGTGCGTATCGTTCATCTGGAACGCGCACTTCTCGGGCAGGTTGTCGAGGGTGTTGTACATCTTCAAATGCTTGACCAGCGCGGTCTGGATGGACGCGGAGATGAAGAAGTACTGCTGCTTTAAGCGGAGCTCCTTGCCCGCGTAATGGTTATCGTTCGGATAGAGCACTTCGGTGATGGTCTTCGCCAGGTTGTTCTGCTCGACGGCCTTTGTATAGTCGCCGCGGTCAAAGGAGGAGAGCTCGAAGTCCACGATGGCCTCGGCATCCCAAATGCGCAGCGTGTTCACGACGCCGTTTTTAAATCCCACGATGGGGATGTCGTAGGGCACCGCAAGGACCGAGGAGTAATTCTCGTAGATAAACTTGTACTCCTTTGTCTCCGGATCGTACTCGGTACGCGTGTTGCCGCCAAAGCGGACCTCCTTCGCGTGCTCCTGGCGACGCAGCTCGAACGGGTAGCTGTTCTTGAGCCAGTTGTCCGGCTTCTCCACCTGGAAGCCGTTCTCGATCTTCTGGCGGAACATCCCGTAGTGGTAGCGGATGCCGCAGCCGTAGGCATGGTAGCCGCCGGTCGCCAGCGAGTCGAGGAAGCAGGCCGCGAGCCGCCCAAGGCCGCCGTTGCCGAGTGCCGGATCCGGCTCCTCGTCCTCGATCGCGTTGAGGTCCAGCCCCAGCTCCTCCAGTGCCTGCCGAACGCCGTCGTACTCGCCGAGGTTAAGCAGGTTGTTGCCAAGGGCGCGGCCCACCAGAAACTCCATCGAAAGATAGTAGACGATCTTCGACTTCTGCTGCTCGAAGCGCTTGCAGGAATCCATCCACAGATGGATAATGTCCGTCTCGACGACATTTGCCACCGCCTGGAAGATCTCCTGCTGCGAGGCTTCCTCTAAATCCTTCCGGAACAACGTCATGACGCTGTTCCGTACATCCTGCTTAAACTTTGCCTTGTCAAATTTGTTGAAGAGCCGACGGCCCCCAAACAGCTTTTTCTCTGCCAATTTGTACTCCTTTTCCAGGCGGCTTTTCCGCCCACCATACCTCTTAGGTAGCTTTTCGATCTCTCGTCAGAGCCTCCATAAAATTACTGCTTCTTCACGCCAAGTGTCACGCTCTCGCCGTTGATCTTCCAGTCCTTTACGTACCCGTCGGTCTCGCCGATGACCAGCGCGTCCGCCAGCACGTCCCGGCAAATGGCTTCGCCGTTCGCCTTCATGATGTCCGCGATCTTTTCATTTCCCTGCGCATAGACCTTGATGCGGTCCATCACCTCAAAGCCGGCTTCCTTCCGCATCGTCTGAATCTTGGAGACGAGCTCACGCACGAACCCTTCCTCCACAAGCTCCGGTGTCAAATGCTTGTCCAAAACGACCGTGACCCGTCCGTCGGAGGCGGACTCGAAGCCCTCGGACTTCGCCGTGTCCACTAAAAGGTCCTCGGTCAGAAGCTCCACGCTGTTGCCATTGATGTCAAATGTCAGTTTTCCATTTGCATCGAGTTCCTTCTTCGCCTTCGTCCCGTCGAGCTCGGAGAGAGCCTTGCGGATTCCGCCAAGGAGCTTCCCGTACTTCGGCCCGACCGTCTTGAGCTGCGGCTTGAAGGTGTAGCTGATGAAGCTGTCCGCGTCCTCGGTCTCCTCCATCGCCTTGATGTTAAGCTCGTCGAGGACGATTTCCTTATAGAACTCCGGCAGCTCGAAGCCCGCCTTCACAAGCATCCGCGCGATCGGCTGGCGGTTCTTGATGCCGCTCTCGTTCCGCGCGGCGCGGCCAAGCACCACGACGTCGAGCACGTGGTCCATGTTCGCCTCCAGCTCCGGATCGATGAAGGCTTCATTTGCCGTCGGGTAATCCGTCAAATGCACGCTCTCGGGGGCATTTGCATCGACAGAACATACAATATTCTGATAAATCTCCTCAGCCATGAACGGCACCATCGGCGCGGCCAGCTTCGAAAGGTCCACCAGGCAGGTCCAGAGGGTCATGTAGGCGTTGATCTTGTCCTGCTCCATGCCCTTCGCCCAGAAACGGCTGCGGCTGCGGCGGACATACCAGTTCGAGAGGTCGTCCGTAAATGCCTGCAGGGCCTTGCCGGCCTCCGGGATCTTGTAGGCCGCGAGGGCCTCGTCCGTCGCCTTGATGGTCGAGTTGAGCCGCGAGAGGATCCACTTGTCCATGACGGAGAGCTTGTCATATTCGAGGCTGTACTTCGTCGGGTCAAACTGGTCGATCTCCGCGTAGAGCACATAGAAGGCATACGTATTCCAGAGCGTGCCGAGGAACTTGTTCTTGCCCTCCTGCACGGCCTTGCCGTAGAAGCGGCTCGGAAGCCACGGCGCGGAGTTCACGATGAAGTACCAGCGAATCGCGTCCGCCCCATACTCGCCGAGGGCCTGCATCGGATCGACCGCGTTGCCCTTCGACTTCGACATTTTCTGTCCGTTCTCATCCAGCACAAGGCCGAGCACGATGACGTTCTTGAAGCACGGCTCGTCAAATAGCAGCGTCGAGATCGCGTGCAGGGAGTAGAACCAGCCGCGGGTCTGGTCAACGGCCTCGCTGATGAACGTGGCCGGGAACTGCGCCTTGAAAAGCTCCTCGTTCTCGAACGGATAGTGGTGCTGGGCAAAGGGCATCGACCCGGAGTCGAACCAGCAGTCAATAACCTCCGGCACCCTGTGCATTTTCCCTCCGCAGTGCGGACAGGTCAGCTCCACGCGGTCAATGAAGGGCTTATGCAGCTCGATCTCGTCGGGGCAGTTCGTCGATTTTTCCTTCAGCTCCGCCTTCGAGCCGATGGCCGTCTGCTGCCCGCAGTCGTCGCAGATCCAGACCGGCAGCGGCGTGCCCCAGTAACGGTCGCGGGAGAGGGCCCAGTCCTGAATTTTCTCCAGCCAGTCGCCAAAGCGTCCCTCGCCGATGTTCTTCGGGATCCAGTTGATCTTCTTATTGTTTTCCACCAGCTTGTCCTTTACCGCCGTCATGCGGATGAACCAGGACTCGCGGGCGTAGTAGATGAGCGGGGTGCCGCAGCGCCAGCAGTGCGGATAATCGTGCTCG
>CADCQU010000303.1 GCA_902803635.1 uncultured Lachnospiraceae bacterium
GCGATGAACCCCTGTCCCTGCGGCTATTTCCCCGACATGAATCGTTGCCACTGTACCGCCCACGAAATCAGTGCCTATAGGAGTCGGATCTCGCAGGCCATCTTAGACCGCATGGACCTTTTTGTCGAGGTACAGGCCGTCAGCTACGAGGAGCTTTCAGGGCAAATGCCGGTAAAACAGGGCGAGTCGTCGTCCGCGATCCGTCTTCGCGTCGAGAAGGTGCGGGAAATCCAGGAGACGCGATTTGCCGGCACACCCGTACATTTTAATGCGGAAATCCCGGCCAGCCGCCTGCAGGACTTCTGCCCGCTCGATACGGAAACCGACACACTCCTTCGGCGGGCATTTGCCGTCCTCCATCTCTCCGCTCGTGCCTACCACCGAATCATCCGCGTCGCTAGGACCATCGCGGACCTCGACGGGAGCACGGACATCAAAAAGCGTCACGTGGAGGAGGCGCTGGACTACCGCCCGCGCAGCCTCGGAAGCGTCGACGGGGAGTTGGGGTAAAAATTATGTCAAACGAACCTATATACATTGAAAAAAACTCGGACAAATTTCCGCGGCGGCTTCTTCGGATGGCGGATTCGCCGAAGGGGCTTTACGTCCTGGGAACCCTCCCGGCCGATGACCTTCCCTCCGTGGCGATTGTCGGGTCACGGATGTGCTCGCCCTACGGGCGCAAGATGGCTTACCAGTTCGGCCTCGAACTCGCCGCGCGGGGCGTGCAGATCGTGAGCGGCATGGCCCTCGGCATCGACGGTTACGCCCACGAAGGCGCCCTCGCCGGCGGCGGGAGGACATTTGCCGTCCTTGGAAGCGGCGTGGATGTTTGCTATCCCGAAAAAAATCGCCACCTCTACCGGGACATCCCGAAGCGAGGCGGCGTGCTCTCGGAGGAGGAACCCGGCACGCCGCCGCTCCCCTATAACTTTCCGAAGAGAAACCGGATTATCAGCGCCCTCTCGGATCTTGTCCTCGTGGTGGAGGCGCGGAAGAAGTCCGGCTCGCTCATCACCGCCGACAGTGCCCTCGAACAGGGGCGGACGGTCATGGCGGTGCCTGGCCGCGTCGGTGACGCCCTCGCGGAGGGCACCAACTACCTCATCGCGCAGGGGGCTGACATCGCCTGGTCCGTGGAGGCCGTCCTTGACGCGCTCCTCCCGCTCCACCACCGCCAGCTTTCCCTGGCAAATGCACTCAACAAGGAAGCTTCCACGCAGGTGGAGCCTGTGCAGCTCCGGCTGCCGGTTGATGGGGGTGAATCCGAAACAAGCCTTCTTTCCTCTGCCGCACCGAAAATTCCCGTAAAGAGCCTGCACAGCGCACCGGAACACGAGGGCCTCTCTCTGCTTTCCCAAAAAATCCTGCCGCTCCTTGACTCTGACGGAAAGACCTTCGACAAGCTTGCTGAAATTCTCTCCGCAAATCCCAGCGAACTCTCCTCCGCCCTCCTGGAGCTGCGGCTCCTCGCCCTTGTCGAGGAAGCCCCTGGGGGGAAGTACTTTCTTCGTTAGTCTGGCTGCTGAACTTCTTTGATTTTCGTCCAAAATCTCAGCAAGCCGGCGACCCCTCTCCGTCACGGCTTTGCCGTGACACCTCCCCCTAAGGGGGAGGCAAGAGGAGATGCGTTCGATTGTGAAAAAGATTTCATTACGTAGCACCTGTTTCAATGCAAGGCCACCGCATATCTAATTTCCTTAGCTACGCTCCCCCACGGGTGTCCGCAGGACGTCCCAGGGGGCAGCCGCCGCTTCCCCCTTGAGGAGCACGCGCAACTCTTCCTTGGCGTGGGGCGCGGAGGGCATCTCCTCCCCGGCCGCGTTTTGGATGGAGAGGACGCGGGCCGGGACGTTTCTGCCGTCCGGCTTCATAATTTCGATTGTATCACCAACGGAGAATTTGTTTTTCTGCTCGAAGCAAAGCCGTCCGTCCGTGTCGACCTTCTCCACGAGGCCAAGGTACGTACTCCCCGTCACATACGTACTGTTTTCATAAATCTGCTCTTCATATCCGGGTTTTCCGAAATAAAAGCCCGTGGTGAAGGTACGTGTCGTGCAGGCCGCA
>CADCQU010000304.1 GCA_902803635.1 uncultured Lachnospiraceae bacterium
ACTTAGGAAAGATGCGAAGTATAAATTTCGTCCTGCAAGGCGGAGGATGGAGGCGATGCGGGCATCGCCGACTGACGACAACGCAGTTAGAAACGGATTTAGACAAGCCAAATGTACAAGCTATTTCTTAACGGTTCCTTAGCAGAAGGGAGCTTCGTCTCCCGGGAGGATGGAATCTTGAAGAAATATGGCGTAAACGAACTTCGGAAAATGTTCCTGGATTTCATGGCGAGCAAGGGTCACCTTGTGATGAAGTCCTTTTCCCTGGTACCCCAGAATGATAACTCGCTTTTATTAATCAACGCTGGCATGGCTCCTCTAAAGCCCTACTTCACGGGTGCGGAAATCCCGCCCCGGAAGCGCGTCGCGACCTGCCAGAAGTGCATCCGCACGGGCGACCTCGAGAACGTCGGCCGCACGGCGCGGCACGGCACCTTCTTCGAGATGCTCGGGAACTTCTCCTTCGGCGATTATTTTAAGAGGGAAGCCATCCACTGGACCTGGGAATTCCTCACCGAGGTCGTTGGCCTCGACCCCGAGCGGCTGTACCCGTCCGTCTATCTCGAGGACGACGAGGCCTTTGCCATTTGGCGCGACGAAATCGGCATCCCGGAGAACCGCATTTACAAATTCGGGAAGGGCGATAATTTCTGGGAGCATGGCGCCGGCCCCTGCGGTCCGTGCTCGGAGGTCTATTACGACCGCGGCGAGCGCTACATGACCGATGCAAATGACACCGAGCCGGGGAGCGATGGCGACCGTTTTATGGAAATCTGGAACGACGTCTTCACCCAGTTTGAAAATGACGGCAAGGGGAATTACACGACCTTGAAGCAGAAGAACATCGACACCGGCATGGGCCTGGAGCGCCTAGCGGTGGCGGTGCAGGACGTGGATTCCATGTTTGATATTGACACGATCCGTGAACTGCGGGATCATGTCTGCCAGTTGGCAAATAAGACCTACCACGACGACCATCGGGTCGATATCGATATCCGGAAGATCACGGACCACATCCGTTCCGCGACCTTCATGATTTCCGACGGCATTACCCCGACAAATGAAGGCCGCGGCTATGTTCTTCGCCGCCTGATCCGCCGGGCCGCGATGGCGGGCCGCCGCATCGGGATCGCGGGGGGCTTTTTGCCGACGCTCGCGGAGACGGTCATCAAGACCTCCGCGGCTGGCTATCCGGAGCTTTCGGACAACCGCAGCATGATCCTGAAGGTCCTCGCCGCCGAGGAGGCGACCTTTGACCGTACCCTCGACCAGGGCCTCCGCATTCTGGAAATGCGCAGGAAGGAGATGGAGGCTGCCGGGACGAAGGTGCTCTCAGGGCCGCAGGCCTTTGAACTCTACGATACCTACGGCTTCCCGCTTGACCTTACGACCGAACTCCTCGCCGAGGACGGCTTCGGCGTGGACGAGGAGGGCTTCAAGGCCAGCATGGAGGAGCAGCGCGTGCGTGCGCGTTCGAGCCGCAAGGCCACGAACTATTCCGGCGCGGCCCTTACGGCCTACGAGATGCTGCCGAAGGAGCTGGTCTCCGACTTCACAGGTTACGAGCGCTTCGAGGACCAGGGCACGGTCATCGCGCTCACGACCGAGGTCGTCTACAACGACAAGAACGAGCTGGTCAATCCCGGCGAGGTCGTCGAGACCCTGTCCGAGGGGATGCGCGGCTCGATTATCACCGACGTGACCCCGCTCTACGCCACCAAGGGCGGCCAGGAGGGCGACAAGGGCACGATTTCCACGCCAAATGGCCTCTTCCGGGTGGAGGCGACGGAGCCGAAGCACGACAAGATCGCGCACATCGGCGTGGTTGAGAAGGGGAGCTTCACCGTCGGCGATCTCGTGACCCTCACCGTGGAGCCTGAGGGAAGGCTCGCGACCGCGAAAAACCATTCGGCGACGCATTTGCTGCAGAAAGCCCTCAAGGTCGTGCTCGGCGACCATGTGGCCCAGAAGGGCTCGATGGTCTCGGCGGACAGGCTCCGCTTCGACTTCGTGCATTTTGAGCCGATGACCCAGGAGGAAATCCGGAAGGTCGAGGACCTTGTGAACGAGAAGATCGCGGCGGCCATCCCGGTCCGCACGGACGTGATGACGATTGACGAAGCCCGCAAGACCGGTGCGATGGCCCTCTTTGGCGAAAAGTACGGCGAGAAGGTCCGCGTAGTCTCGATGGGCAATTTCTCCAAGGAATTCTGCGGCGGCACGCACGTCAAGAACACAAGCGTCATCCGCGCGTTCAAGATCGTCTCCGAGTCCGGGACGGCGGCCGGCGTGCGGCGTATCGAGGCCCTGACCGGGGATGCTGTATTCACATATTATCGGCAAATGGAAGACAAGCTGCATGCGGCGGCGGCCCTTTTGAAGGCTTCGCCAAATGAGCTTTCGGACCGCATCAGGAAAATGCAGGAGGAGCTTCGCGCCGCGAGGGGCGAGGTGGAGAGCCTGAAGGCCGAGGCGGCGAAGGCGGCCCTCGGAAATGCGGCGGAAGGTGCGGAGAAGGTCGGGGAGGTCTCCCTGGTGCTCCGGAGCCTTGAAAATGTCGACATGAACGGCCTTAGAGAGCTTGGTGATTCGCTCAAGGAGAGCATGGACGACGCGGTCATCGTGCTCGCCTCGAAGGCGAACGGGAGGGTCAACCTCATGGTGACGGCGAACGAGGGGGCCCTGAAGAGGGGAGCCCACGCCGGGAACATCATCAAGGAGGCCGCGAAGCTGGTCGGCGGTGGCGGTGGCGGCCGTCCGAACATGGCCCAGGCCGGCGGCAAGAACCCCGAAGGCATCGCCGAGGCCCTGAAGAAGGCTAGGGAAGTCCTCGCTTCGCAGCTTAGGAAGTAAGTTTTGAAAACGAATTCTTGAAAAAATATGTTGACGGCGGGGGAAGAAACCGTTATAATAACGAAATGAATAAGCCCCAGTGGTTTTTGGGGGGAGGTGAAATCAAGTCTATGGCAGGAATCATCGTCAAAGAGAATGAGACCCTTGACAGCGCCCTTCGCAGGTTTAAGCGCAGCTGTGCAAAGGCCGGCATCCAGCAGGAGATTCGCAAGCGCGAGCATTACGAGAAGCCCTCGGTGCGCCGCAAGAAGAAGTCCGAAGCTGCCCGTAAGAGAAAATATAACTAAGCGGAAAGAGGCCCTGGCATTTGTCAGGGTCTTTTCGTTATGGAAGGATGAATATCCGAGAGAGAACATAGGAAGAGTTCACAGCCTATGCGTTATGGCGGAACATCTGCTGCAAGCGTGCGGGCGACCGTGGCAATGCTTATACTATCTTTTGTAGTATGGAAGAACAATTGATGCGAGCGTGTACACAGTCGAATCATTGTTCCGATTGCCATTCCAAAGGGACGTTTTGCTTCGGGAAAGGAGAAAAATGTATTTCAAGATCAAAACCTACAATTTTTCGTCCCGGAAGCTGACAGCGCCCCTGAAGCTCCTGGTGCTGGCGGATTTGCACGGGCGGACGTACCCCGAGGGGGAGGGCGACCTTGCCGGTATTTGCCGGGAACGCGAGCCGGATCTCATCCTCGTTCCGGGGGATACCGTGACGGCCCGGACGGATACGGAAATTGGCCCGACCCTGCGTCTCTTTGCCGACCTCGCCCGCATTTGCCCGGTCTATCTGGCAAATGGCAACCACGAGTCGAAGCTCCGCGCCCAGCTTGACCGCTTTGGCAGTCGTTACAGGCAGCTGTATACAGGGCTTGCCAAATGCGGCGTGCGGGTGCTGAACAACGCGGCGGAGGACATTTGCCTAAGTGGAAATGCGCTGCGGCTGGTGGGGCTGGAGGTTCCGCTTTCTACCTACAAGAAGGGCCGGCGGCCGCACCTTTCCGAGGAGGGGCTTTGGAAGGCCCTCGGTCCGCGCGACCCGGAGCGGTTCAACATCCTCATCGCACACAACCCGGCATTTGCCCGGCAATACTTTTCCTGGGGCGCGGACCTTGCGGTTGCGGGGCATTTTCACGGCGGAATCGTCCGCTCGCCGATTACGAGGCGGGCACTCATGGATCCGTACGGCTTCCCGCTCCCCAAATACGGCTACGGGATGTACAAGAAGGGCGAGCAGCGGCTCGTCGTTTCCGGCGGCCTTGGCGACCACTTCCTCCTGCCGAGGATTTTCAACCCGAGGGAGCTGGTGGAGATCGTCGTGGAGCCGGAAAAGAAAGAGTAACGAAAAATATGAATGTCGCTTTCACGGGAGGGCGGCAGGAAGGAGGCAGCAATGCCACTGAGCGTCGCGCTGGCGGCATTTGACGGGCCGCTGGATTTGCTGCTCCACCTCGTGGAGAAGAACAAGGTCAACATTTTCGACATTCCGATTGTGGAAATTACGGACCAGTACCTTGCGTACGTCCGAGAGCTGGAGACCGAGGATCTGTCGCTCATGTCCGAGTTCATGGTCATGGCGGCGGAGCTCATTTCCATCAAATGCAAGATGCTGCTGCCGCCGGAGGTGGACGAGGAGGGCGAGGAGATCGACCCCCGGAAGGACCTCGTGCAGCAACTCTTAGAATATAAAATGTACAAATATATGTCCTACGAGCTCAAGGACCGGATGCCGGAGGCCGAGAGGCGCCTCTACAAGGGCGACACGACCCCGAAGGAGGTCCTAAAATACCGTCCGAAGGTCGATCCGGAAGAGCTTTTGCAGGATTTGACACTCAAGCGCCTCCACGAGATTTTCAGCCAGGTACTGCGGCGGCAGGAGAGCCGGATGGACCCGATCCGCAGCCAGTTCGGGACGATCAAGAAGGAGGAGGTGCGCCTTGAGGACAAGCTTCTGGAGGTCGCGGACCTTGCGCGGCGGCGGAAGAGGTTCTCGTTCCGCGAGCTTTTGAAACGGCAGAAGTCCCGGATGCAGACAATCGTGGCGTTCCTCGCGATGCTTGAGCTCATGAAGTACGGCATTGTCGAGGCCGAGCAGGAGGAGACAGGTGGCGAGATCATGATTCGCGCCGTCGAAGGCGCCGACCTCAAGGATGCAGGAATCGAGGAGATTTTGGCGGAGAACGAGGGCGAGTGAACTTACACTAACTGTACGGTTGAACGCATAAATAAGGAGCTGTTAAGAAATAAGGTGTACAGTTGGCTTAGGATAAATTCGTTTCTACAAGGCGGAGGAAGGAGGCGTAGCGGGCTACG
>CADCQU010000305.1 GCA_902803635.1 uncultured Lachnospiraceae bacterium
ATCTGGCCGATGCCGAAGGGCACCTTCTTGCGGGAGGTCCGCTGGACATTTTTGAAATTCACGAAAATGCCCTGCGCCGTTTCCGGGCGGAGGTAGACGGTGTTCTTCGCGTCCTCGGTCACGCCCTGGAAGGTCTTGAACATGAGGTTGAACTGGCGGATGCCGGTGAAGTTGTGCTTCCCGCAGGTCGGGCAGGGAATCTTGTTCTCCGCGATAAAGGCCTCCATCTGCTCATTTGTCCAACCGTCGACGGAACCGAGGGGCGCCTTGTCGGAGCCGTAGGCCGCCACGTCTGCCTCGGTCAGCGGAATTTGCTTCTCGCGGCAGTAGGCCTCGATGACCTGGTCGGCGCGGAAGCGCTCGTGGCACTCCTTGCAGTCCATGAGCGGGTCGGAGAAGGAGCCGAGGTGGCCGGAGGCAATCCAGGTCTGGGGGTTCATCAGGATCGCGCTGTCGATTCCGACATTGTACGGGCTATCCTGGATGAATTTCTGCCACCAGGCCTTCTTGACGTTGTTCTTTAGCTCGACGCCGAGGTTCCCGTAGTCCCAGGTATTCGCAAGGCCTCCGTAGATTTCCGAGCCGGGGAAAATGAAGCCGCGCGACTTCGCGAGTGCTACGATCTTGTCCATCGTCTTTTCCATATTTGTTATGCTTCCTTTCTATTCACGAGCCGAGAAACGACACGCATTTTCATGTTTTATGCTTAAGCTTTCCACATTATACTAAATTTGTCGGGCAAGGTAAAGCCTTGTCATGCAAATTTCGCTTGCGGATTCCTTCCAAATGTTCAGTATTCCTCCAAAAATCAGCCACAAACGTCAAAATACTGCCTTGTGGCTGATTTAGTCTTCCTCCAGGAACATTTCACTGTGGAAACGGCGGTCGATGGCGCGTTTCAGGTTCCTTACGACGGCTTCTGTAAACTCTTTTTCGGCTTCCCTGGAGAGGGTGAACGTGTAGAGCCTTGTGGGCGGGGCGCTGAGGCAGTAGCCAATGGCCCGGCCGGCCTCGCCATCGGCCCTCGTGATGCCGTCCGGGAAGTAGAACTCGCCGTTGATGCCAAGAATCCGGCATTCGAAGATGCGGCGGAGGAGGGGGAGGGATACCTTTCCTTTCACGATGGCCCGAAGCGAGGTGTAGATAAGGTTTACAGTCGCCGCGGCTTCGAGACCCTCCTGCCCGTAGTAGGAGGCGAGTTCCAAGAAATAGTAGCCGTAGTAGACCCCCGGCTGGCAGGCGGCGAGCTCCGTGAAGTAGGCGACAGCCTCCGCCGAGAGGAGGCGGTAGCTGCTTCGGCCCTCGACGAGAGTGAAGCTCGCGAAGACGAAGGTGTTAGAGACGGCAAGGAGCGAGCTCGTTGGGCGGCGGGCGCCATTTGCAAAGACCGTGATTTTCCCGCACTCGCGCGTGAGGAGGACGAGGCGCTTGTCGTATTCACCGAAGGGCTGCGCAAGAAGCACAACGCCGGTTAAGGTAATTGTATCCATTTACAAGCTCCTCTCCTGGGGTAACCTCTCTCAGTCAGCGCCGGGGGCGCTGACAGCTCCCCCTGAGGGGGAGCCAAGGGTCGCGGCTCTCAGGTGGGAATTAATCTTTTCTGCCGTGCTTTCTTTTATCATAGCCGAAGCTTCGAAGTTCGCCCTCGTTGTCGCGCCAGTTCTTCCGGACTTTTACGAAGAGCTTCAGGAAGACCTTTTTTCCGGTCAGCTCCTCGATGTCAATGCGGGCGGCCTGGCCGATTTTTTTGAGCATCGTCCCGCTCTTGCCGATGATGATGCCCTTGTGGCTTGCTTTTTCGCAGACGATGCTGGCCTCGATGTCGGTGAGACGCTCGTCGCGCTCCTTGTAGGTATCGATGAGCACCGCGATACCGTGCGGGACTTCCTCGTTGAGGGCACGGAGAGCCTTCTCGCGGATGATCTCGGCTGCCAGATCCCGAAGCGGCTCGTTTGTCACAGTCTCCTCGTCGTAGTAGAGGGGGCCTTTTGGCAGATGCCGGAAGATGGCGGCGAGGAGCTCGTCTAAGTTCTGCCCGCGGAGGGCCGAAACCGCAACGGTCTCGGACGGGGCGAGGAGCTTTTCGAAGACCTCGATGGCCTCGCCGACGCTCTTCTTTTCCACGGTGTCGGCCTTGTTAACGACAAGGATGACGGGCCGTCCGCTCTTTTTGAGGAGCTCCGCGATCTCCTTGTCGCCCTCGCCCGCGTAGGGCTTTGGCTCGACGAGCCAGAGCACCACGTCGGCGTCCGCGAGGGTCGTCTTGGAGACGTCCATCAGGTATTCCCCCAATTTATTTCCGGCCTTCCGGAGCATACCGGGGGTATCAAGGAAAATGACCTGGCCCGCATCGGTGGTGAGGACCGTCTCGATGCGCCCGCGGGTGGTCTGGGGCTTCCGGCTCGTGATTGCAATCTTCTGACCGATCAAGTGATTCATCAAGGTAGACTTCCCCACGTTCGGCCTTCCGATAATCACCGCGTAGCCGGAGCGGAAGTCATCCTTCCGCTCTCCCGTCGCTGCAAACGTCTTCCCTCCAGCAAAACCTTCCGATTCGTTTGTAAGCTTCGCCTCCGCAACACTTTCCGCTTCGTCCTTATTTTCCGAAGCGAGCCCCTGTGCTTCCGCAGCAGTCTCCGAAGCCCCTGCATTTGTCAAAAACTGCTCTTCTCTCTCTCCCATCACCCAAGCGCCTCCACGTGGTCAAAGAGGTCGGCGTGTTTTTGGATGGACGACTCGCCGCCGACAACGCAGACCCCGCCATTTGCCAGGGCGTCGGTGAAGCAGTCTGCGGAACGGCGGATGTCGTCCACGCTCGCGTTCAGGATTTCCTCGCGGCGCTGGAAAATGTGTTCCTCCGACCGTTCGGATAAATAGACCCCCATGGAGAGCTCGCCAAAGAGCGAGGGGGTGAGCGGCATGTCCACCGTGCCGATCGTGCCGATCACGTACTTCGTCATCTCCCGCTCATTTGCCGTGAACGAGGAAAGATACGCAGGCACGCCCTCGAACACCCGGAGCGTCCGCGCAAGATGCGGGTCGCGGTAGGACGTAAGCGTCATCGAGCCGTCATTTGACAGGGAACCGCTGCAGCCGTAGGCACCGCCAGTGGTACGGATCTCCTCCCATAGATATCCATAATTCAGAATCGTGTTAAGAATCTTCATCGAGCCATGATATCTCTCCTTCGGATTCTGGAAGAGGCCCGCCGCCGCCACGTACTGCACCTGTCCGGGTGTCGTGAAGGCCTCGCGCTTTTTGCCAAATGGCTCCGCCTCGACCTCGGGGTTCTCGGCAAATGGATTCTCCGGAAAGCCCGTAAGCAGGACGGGCAGAGCCTTTTCCACCGCCAAAAGCCCGCTCTCCTCCCCCGTGAAGGAGACGAGGAGGTTCTCCGGGTTGAAAACGGCCTGCATGAGAAGCTCCAGTTTGGCAATGAGCTCGTCCTTCTTCTCCTCAAAATGC
>CADCQU010000306.1 GCA_902803635.1 uncultured Lachnospiraceae bacterium
GGAGACGCCCGCGCCGGCGGCGGCGTCGGCCAGATGCTCCGGGTCAAAGACCTCCATTTCCTGTTTCCATTTGTCGTATCGAAACCACCGGCAATCTGCCGAACCTGTCTCCATTGTAACACACATTTCAGGCAAATGTCTCCCCGTTTTTGTTTGTGCAAAAAAGTTGTATTTTGGGCAGAGTTATTGTTCAGGCGGCCCCTCGCACTTGCTGCGATAAGTGAGACCGGAAATCTCTGATTTCCGTTGTCGAGCTTATGCAGAGCCGGGGTCCGGCGATAGGTCTAAAACAGCGACCAAGGCGTTGCAAGCCGCGTGCTGCCGTAGGCAGTTAAATACAGTGAAAGGTTTACAGCAGCTCCGCCATTTCGTAAATCAGGCGCTCGCTCTTCTCCCAGCCGAGGCAGGCGTCGGTGATGGACTTCCCGTAAACGCCCTCCCCGATTTTCTGGTTGCCGTCCTCGATGTAGCTCTCGACCATGAAGCCGCGCACCATCCCCGCGATGGCCGGGTTGTGGCGGCAGGCATGGAGCACCTCCTTGATGATGCGGGGCTGCTCGAAGGGGTTCTTCCCGGAATTTCCGTGGTTCGTATCGACAATCACCCCCGGGTTCTTGTAGCTTCCCTTCCGGTAGTCATCGTAAAGGCGGATCAGATCCTCGTAGTGATAATTTGGATGCGTCTGCCCAAGCTTGTCCGTATAGCCGCGCAGAATCGCGTGGGTGTGCACGTTGCCCTCCGAGCGGACCTCCCAGCCGCGGTACAGGAAGGTGTGCCCGTGCTGGGCGGCCTGGATCGCGTTCATCATGATGGAATAATCCCCGGACGTCGGGTTCTTCATCCCGACCGGCACGGAAATGCCGCTTGCCACGAGCCGGTGCTGCTGGTCTTCGACGCTCCGCGCCCCGACCGCAACATAGCCCAGCACGTCCGACAAATACTGGTAGTTCTCCGGGTAGAGCATCTCGTCCGCGCAGGAGAACCCCGTCTCCGCCACCGCCCGCATATGCAAATGCCGGGTCGCGATGATGCCCTTGAACATGTCGGGCTTTTCCTCCGGATTGGGCTGGTGCAGCATGCCCTTGTAGCCCGCCCCCGTCGTGCGGGGCTTGTTGGTGTAAATGCGCGGCACAATGAGAATCTTCTCCTCCACCTTCTCCTGCACCTCGCGGAGCCGGAGGATGTAGTCGATGACACTGTCCTCGTTATCCGCGCTGCACGGGCCGATTACCAGCAGAAGTCGGTCGTCCTTCCCCTCGAACACGCGCTTAATCTGCGCGTTCCGGCTCTCCACCGTCATGCTCATTTTCCCGGTGAGCGGGTACATTTCCTTTACTTCTGCCGGAATCGCCACCTTACGTTCAAATACCATAGACATTTTTCTTACCTCCCATGTTTTTATGAATAATTCGAGCTGTACGGTTAGCCCACAATGTAACGTTTTCTGTCATTTTGAGGAACGCGTCCTTCGGACATCCCGGAATCGAATCGCCTACGGCGATGAGGGATATGAGGAAAAGTGACGAAGAATCCCGTCAACGGTAACGAAAAACTTACGGGATTCTTACAGAAAACAGTTCGCTGGACTGTTTTCTCCATACTAAGGTATCGCTTCGCTCAGAATGACAAACATTTTTATAGGGAAATAGATTCCTTTTAACGAGTTTATCCGTACAGTCAGAAATAATTATACCAGCCGTACATCGGCCGGATAGTTACCCAAGAGTCGTACCACTTCGCAGGATCCGGCGAGCTCCTTCAGCATGGTTTGCCCGCGGTCGCCCGAAAGATTCCCCTCCCCCTCGACGAAAAAATAGTAGTTCCACGCGAGCTCCTTCGACGGCCGGCTCCGAATCGCCCGCATATTGAAGCCATTTCCGCCAATCGCCGTGACCGCCCGCGCCAGCGCCCCGGCCTCGTTTTTGACTGTAAAGACCAAGGCAAATGCCTCCGCCGGGGGATCGCGCGGCGCATCGCCAAGTTGTTCCTTCCCGCAGGCCTCCACCAGGACATTGCGCAGTGCATCGCCAAATGGCTCCTTCCCGCAACTGTCCATCGTTCCCGTCTGCAAAACGAGTGGCTTCCTCTCCCTCGACACCACGGCAAAGCGCGTCCGGTTGTCCTCCTTCTCGTTGATGTTTTGCGCAAGAATCTGCAAGCCGTAGGTCTTCGCGGTCTCCAGGCTCGCAATCGCCGCGAGGGAGATGTCGCCCGCCTCCGCCACCCGCCGCGCGGCAACGGCCGTATTTGTCGCCGCCACCTGGGCGAAGCCATTTGCCGAGAGGAAGCCTGCGCACTGGTCCAGTGCCTGCGGGTGGCTCGTCACCTGTCGGATATCGGAGAGCGACGCCCCCGCTACCCCCAGAAGGCAGTGCGCAATCGGCATTTCGTAGATGCCGGCGATAAAAAGCCCGCCGAAATAGAGAAGGTCCAGCACCTGCGCGACGTCCCCGGCAAAGCTGTTCTCGATGGGGAACACCCCGTAATCGCATGCTCCCTCCGCGACGGCCGCGTACACGGCGCCAAAGGAGGGATAGGCCACCCGCCGCCCTTCCCTGAAAATCTTGCCCGCCGCAATATCCGCGTAAGCCCCCGGAATCCCGCTGTAGGCAATCCTCCTTTCCGGAACAGCAGCGCAAGTTCCCAGAATCCCGCCGCAAGCAGTCTTCCTCTCTGTAGCCGCCGTGCAAGGTTCCAGAATTTCACTGCAGACAAGCCCCTTTTCCGCTGCCTCCGGAATCCTACTATCTATGTTTTCACTCTCCTTCTGCATTTTTACTCCCTCCCACTTGCTGAAAACCTCCGCCTTAATCTGTAAAAAACGTCTCGCCTGCGAGGCGCGAGCATTTGCCACGAAAGCATCCGAAAAACCATGCGTAAAGAAAAGAAAAACCCCGTCCGCAAAGGGACGGGGTGTAAATGATCCTTTTCTTCGATCCTTTTTTCACCAGCCTCCGGCCCCTTCGCTTCCTTTCTCCGTAAAAAAGGTAAACCAAAAAAGGCCTGCAAAAAACTCGCAAGCCTGGGCGCTGGCAACGGTGCAAAGCATCGATTCAGTTGTTGGCATTTGGTTTCTCATATCTCCTGCCATCCCTTCGGTAACGGGCAAGACAGCCCGCGCGGACACAGCTTTTGCATTTGCCTCTCGGCCTCTGCGTCTTACTGGTTCTTATTATTATAGGCACACATCTTCCCGTATGTCAAACA
>CADCQU010000307.1 GCA_902803635.1 uncultured Lachnospiraceae bacterium
GATCTTTGAAAATGAACGGCAGCCGGACGGGCTGTTGGATGTCCTGCAGGTCGAGGGAAGCGTGGAAATCCTTCCCGGCAACTCGGACATCGGCTATCGCGAGGCTTCGCTTTACGGGAATCAGGGAAACGACAGCGAGCTCTTCGTGCTCTGCGTAACGCCCCAGAGCTACCGGATTTCTTCCGGCACCTTCGTCGCGGCGGGGTACGATGCGATGCAGACTCTGGACGCGGAGCAGTTCACCCTGGCCGGTTTGAAGGCCCAGGCCGAGGAGACGGCTTCGATGGAAGACGAAGCGGCAAATGCGGCTGATTCAGGAGCGGCTGCGGCAAATGCGGCTGGCGAGGGAACGAATACTGATAGTACTGCAGTGAACGCGGTTGCTGCGGGAGCTGCTGGCGTTGCTGCTGCGGCAGTTTTAAGTGCAGCTGTGAATGAGGATAGCAGCACGGAAGCTTCTTTCCAGGATGACAACGGCTGTCATTCTGAGGAACGAAGTGACGAAGAATCCCCCAATTCTGCCGAGCAACCTGAGGGAATCCTTCGCTCCGCTCAGGATGACAGGAATATCGAGGGTCGCTTCCAGATGCCTCAATCAGAAGACGCTCTCGATGTAGAAGACACTAATGCGGGAGCAACAGGTGTTGCTGCTGCTGCAGGTGTTGCTGCTGCAGCAGTTTTAGGGGCGGCATTGAATGAGGATAGCAGCACGGAAGCCTCTTCCCAGACTGACAACGGCTGTCATTCTGAGGAACGAAGTGACGAAGAATCCCCCCAATCTGCCGAGCAAGCTGAGGGGATCCTTCGCTCCGCTCAGGATGACAACGTCTGTCATTCTGAGGAACGAAGTGACGAAGAATCCCCCCATTCTGCCGAGCAAGCTGAGGGGATCCTTCGCTTCGCTCAGGATGACAGGAATATCGAGGACAGTTCTCAGGCTTCCGATACTGCTGAAGCTGCGGAGCCTTCATTTGCCGGTACTGCTTCGTTAGGAGCGGACGCAGCGGAGGAGGAGACCGAGGCTGAATGGGACGAGGAAGACGAGGACAAGGACGCGGCTCCGCAGGTTCAGCTAGCGGAAGGAGTGGACTGGCTCAATTTCTCAGTCCTGGATTTCGATGCTGTCTCCAAGGAGCAGTCGGCGGAAGACAACATCGAAAGCAAGAATTTGGGAGAGTATGCTGCCGATGGTTCGGACGGATATGCCCCGAATAGTTCGGACGGATATGCCCCGGATGGTTCGGATGGATATGCCCCGAATGGTTCGGACGGATATGCCCCGAATGGTTCGGACGGATATGCCCCGAATGGTTCGGACGGATATGCCCCGAATGGTTCGGATGGATATGCCCCGGATGGTTCGGATGGATATGCCTACGATGGTTCGGATGATTATGCCCCCGATGATTCGGACGGATATGCTCCAGATGGGGCGGACGAATATGCCTATAATGGATCAGCAGGATATGCCCCGGATGGTTCGGATGGATATGCCTACAATGGCCCGGACGGATATGCCTCGGATGGTTCGGAGGGATATACCTATGATGGCCCGGACGGGTATGCCCCGAATGGTTTAGATGGATATGCCTACAATGGCCCGGATGGATATGCCCCCGATGGTTCGGACGGGGATACTTACAATGGATCGGCAGGGTATGCCCCGGATGGTTCGGATGGATATGCTCCCGCTGATTCGGACGGGTACGCCACTGATGCTCCGGGCAGATATACTTTTGTCGGGGAAAGCTCGGAAGAAGGTGGGGCTGAAGGGGGTTATGCCGGCCCGATTTCGAACGCCCCTGTAGGTGATTATGCGGAAAATGAGCCTCCTACCGGCGAGATGGGCTTCGAAGGCGCTTCCCCGGATGCCCTTCTGGAGGACGACGATGGCTACCTCACGGACGGCGAGGCATTTGCCGGGAAAGCTGTGGAAAACGAAGGACGAAAGGGGTTCTTTGCAGGAGCGGCGAGGCGATTTGCAAAGCTGCGCGGCAAGATTCCAAGCGTTTCCAATTCCAACAAAGACGCGGCCGTGGGGAATCATCCGAGAGAGGACGAACTGGACAGGGAAATCTCTCGGAATGATTATGACGATGCATTTTGGGATGGCAACGACCGCAGGACTTTCGATGAACCCCGTGTGCAGGATGCGGAAGCCACTTTCCAAAAGAACAGCGTCGACCCCGAACATGGCAACCTTGCCAATGAGCATAGCGCAGCCGTGCAGAGCGTTGCCGAGCGCACGGCCGCCGAGATTGAGGCGGAGACGCAGCCGACAAAGCTTGGCTTTGGCAAACGTCTTGCGAAGTCTGGTATCGGCAAGCGTTTTGGCTCCTTCTTCGGGACAGGCAAGGAGGACGAGGGAAGGCGGGAGGCGACGCTTGATACAGAACGCGACATTTCCCGCAAGGACGGTGCCGGTCCCAGCCGCTACGTCTACGACGCCGACGAGGAAGAATTTGACGAATACGACAGGTACGACAAGTACGACGACTACGAAGATTATGACGAGTACGATGATTACGAAGATGCATACGATAGAGGCAAGGATAAGTTTAAAGACCTATAATGCATAAAAAATGGGCTGTCGCAGACTGGGGCCTTCTCCCCTCCGACAGCCCTTCTTTTATTCCCTGCGGAAGGATGAAATAGCGATTTCCGGTCCCTGCATCCTTCCACGGGAGGCTTCCGTGGGAGCACCGGAAGGATGAAATCGTGATTTCCGGTCCCATCATCCTTCCAAGAGAGGCTTCCGTGGGAGCGCTGGAAGGATGAAATCGCGAATTTCGGTCCATGCATCCTTCCAAGAGAGGCTTCCGTGGGAGCACCGGAAGGATGAAATCGCGAATTTTGGTCCCCGCATCCTTCCTTGGAGGTTTCGAGGATGAAATTGAACGTTTGGAAAGGAAAAGGTGCCTACATATGCGCATTTTAGAGAAAATCAGCAGCTTCTTTGGCAGGTTCATGGCCATCATCGTACTTGCGGTGGCGGCCCTCTCTCTGTTCTGGCCGCAGACCACGCTTTGGGTGCAGACGAGCTGGGTGAATCCGCTCCTCATGGTCGTCATGTTCGGCATGGGCCTTACGCTCAGCATCGAGGACTTCAAGCTTGTCTTCACGCGCCCGAGGGATATCCTGCTCGGCTGCTTGGCCCAGTTCACCATCATGCCGCTTCTGGCATTTGCCCTGGGCAAGCTCTTCGGGCTCGAAGCCGGCCTCCTTGCCGGCGTCATCCTCGTCGGCACCTGCCCCGGCGGGACGTCGAGCAACGTCATGACCTACCTCGCGAAAGGCGACGTCGCGCTCTCCGTCGGCATGACCAGCGTGAACACCCTTCTCGCCCCCATCCTCACGCCCGCCATCACCTACCTGCTCCTTCGGACAACCGTCTCGGTGGATGTCTTTAGCATGTTCCTCTCCATCGTGCAGGTTGTCATCATCCCCATCGCCCTCGGCTTCCTCATCAACAGATTCTTCGGAAAGTACACGAAGGCAGCCGGAAAAGTCCTGCCCCTCGTCTCCGTCATCGCCATTTGTCTTATTGTTGCGGCGGTCGTCTCGCACAACGCCGAGAAAATCCTCTCGACCGGTTTTGTCGTCTTTGCCGTGGTCATCCTCCACAACCTTCTTGGCTACGCCGCCGGCTTTGGTCTTGGCAAATGCCTCCGCCTCGACAACGCCCGCACGAAGGCTCTCTCCATGGAAATCGGAATGCAGAATTCCGGCCTCGCCACGTCCCTGGCGGCCACGGCCTTCCCCAACCTCGCCCTCGCAACCGTCCCCGGGGCCATCTTCTCTGTCTGGCACAACATCTCCGGGGCGATTTTGGCAAATGTATACCGAAGGATGTAGTTCTTCGAGAGGATTTTTAATAGGAAATCCTCTTTTTCTTTCACAGGGCCGCATAAGGAAATTAGCTGCCTTCGGCAGCACGCGGCTCGCGAGGCGGGGAGAGGTTCGGCGTTCGCCTCACTCTACTCTATTTTGGGAAAATTCCATTTTTTGCGTATTGGAAACAAAAACCTCAATGCTGTATATTAATGTAGAAAAGGTTGCGAGTCGCGAACCGTCTGGTTCGGCGGAGTATTATGAAATCCTCGATGCCGATGAGGGAAGAGCTGTATCGCAAATATGGAATCGTTGAGGATGAGGAGAAGAAAGCGGTTGCGTTGCAGGCTTGAGGGATGTTGCCTTCTTTAGACAACTGGAAATGGACATCGAAATAGTCCGGGTTGCCTGTGTTGCGCCCGGACTTTCTTGTTCCGGTGCAGAAGAAAGGGGGCGCACGGGAGATTTTGTGAAAAATACCTATCGAAAAGTGGGAGATTTTGTGATGAGAGGATTTCCGTTTCGACAGGAAATCCTCTCTTTTCTTTTTGATAAATTTCCACTTTTTGTGTACGGGACAAATGCAAAAAAATGCGTTATGCTTACAGCAGATGGAATCCCAAAGAAAACAAGGAAAGGCACGCAAAGCTTCGAGCACCACAGGCACGAACGCCAGCAAAACTGCTGCCATCAAAAAGAAAACAAGAAAAGGCACGCAAAGCTTTCGAGCTGAACTGTAAAGCAACCATACAGATGGAAAGATTTTCTTTGGGAGAAACGGATTCTCGGACCCAATAAAAAACACCAAAAGGAGGTAAGCGTCATGAAGAAAAAGAGTAAGTTAATCTGTAGCTTGTTGGTATCCGCCCTGCTTTTCACCGCATCGCCAGCGGGAGCATTTGCAGAATTTGATGAAAAGGGAGAGGAGATATTTGGCGGCTCCGAGGAAAGTGCAGCGAGCACATTTGCCGCATATGCACTGGAAGAAACAGAGGGGGTTACGGAGCCGGAAGGACTTCCCGGGGGATGTGGTGTGATACTTGAGGAGGAGACTGAGGAAACCGATGATGTCACAATAAGTACGAGCAATGCCCTTTCCGGGGCGGATGCGGCCATTCAGTGGACTAAGCATACGGTTCCGGTTGCCTGTGACAACACGGTGACAAGTGAGATTAAGACATCCTATCTTGCCAACACGTCGGATGGATATATGCGCGTAATCTATGACGGCTCGGAGGTGGTTGTCGAATACTACGACACGGCGTTTCAGATGACCCGCCAGGGGCGGCTTCCTTTGGAGCTTGGCATCTGGGGCGGCTTCTTTGCAGGGAGCGATGCCTACTATCTTGTCGAGGGGCAGGCGAACCCAAATGGCGTGGACGGGGGGGAGGTCGTCCGCATCATCAAGTACGACCTTGAATGGAACCGTTTGGGAGCCGGAAAGATCCTTGCCGAAAATGGCTGGGAGTATGAGATCCGCTATCCCTTCAATACGGCCTGCGTCAATATGGCGGAGGTTGACGGAAAACTGTACATAGTGACAGGAAGAGAAGGCTATGTCGACCCGGAAGTTGGTCAGGGACACCAGGGAATGATGATCATCCGCATGGACGAGGAGACATTTGCCACGGAAATCGTATTTGGAGATTTCTGGCATTCCTTCTCGCAGCACATCGCCAGCAATGGCTCGGACCTTTTCCTGTACGAGTGCAGCGAGGGCAGTCGAATGACAACCCTGCGGCAATTTGACACACTCTGCACGGACATAGACGACGCCATGAAAAAATGGGTGCCCGTCCTTGCATACGGTGGGGAGCGGACCTCGCTATGGTCGATTCCGTGCTACGCCAGCGCGGACGATATCGCCATTTCTTCCGAAAATGTTCTGGGAATCGGTACCTCGATTGACCAGTCGCGGTACGAGGAGGTGAAGACAAATAGGGACATACCCCACAATATTTATCTGACCGTCACGCCACTCTCGGATTTGGACAAAGACGCGACAAATGTTGCATGGCTGACGGACTACAAGGGCGACGGCAAATGCTTTGTCGGCCTCAACCTGACCAAGGTGAACGATAACCGCTTCCTGGTTACCTGGGAGGAATTTGACCCGGTTGAAGAAGAGGATGTGGTGCTTGCGGACATGAACGACACGCTCTCCAGCGGAACGCTTCATTATTTATTTGTCGATGGCTCCGGCAAGAAGATCGGCAAAGAATATACGGCTCCTGGCAGGATTTCCGACTGCAAGCCTGTGGCAAACGGCAATAAGGTTGTGTATTTTGCGTCAAATGGCAACTCGCTTGCATTTTACACAATTGATGCTGCAACAGGCGACTTCCAGAAGAAGGTGCATCAAATTGCGGGGGAGGATATCACCTGGTCCTTCAAGGATGGCGTTCTGGCATTTTCCGGGAGCGGCGTGCTGCAATGGGAGGCCGTTGCAAGAAATCGTTACCCGCTTTCCTGCACGAGCGCAAACCGTGTTTATGACTACTTTTTCGATTGCCTGGACGGGCTCCAAAACGAAATCATAGAGCTGACTTTGAACAAAGGAATAACAGCCATTTCGGAAGCTGCATTTAAAGGTTTTTCAAAGCTGCAAAAAGCAACATTGCCCGATGGGCTTGCGGAAATCGGAGAAATGGCTTTTAAGGGCTGTACCGCCCTCAGGAAATTACAGATTCCGGACAGCGTGACAATCATCGGGGAGGACATTTTGTGGACTGGCGATACTCCGCCGTACAGTATGAAGCATATCGTACTTGCGACGATTTGCGGTAGCTGCACGTCTTACGCCAGAACATATGCGGAGACTAATGGCATCAGCTTTGAGGCCACCCACACCTGGGACGGCGGGGTGGTGACGAAGGCTCCGACAACGACCGACAAGGGTGTCCGCACCTACACCTGCACGAGCTGTCAGGCCACGAAGAAGAAGAGCATCGCCAAGCTTCTTGAAAATTCGCTCTCCGTTGCGAATCCCACCGTGGAGCACAAGCGAATCACCCTGAAGAAGGCCACGACCTTCCAAATCGACGCGGCAAATGCCCAGGGAAAGCTTTCTTTCACCGCCAGCACGGACGCGAAAAATGCAGGCATCAAGGTGTCCTCGAAAGGGACGGTGACGATTCCGAAGGCCTGCAAGGCGGGAACCTACAAGGTTACGGTGAAGGCCGCCGGCACGGAGAAGGTCGCCCCCGCCACGAAGGCCGTGGAGATTAAGATTCTGAAATCGGCAAATACCCTCACCGTAACGCCCACCGCAAAAGCCTACAGGCAGGCAAAGCTGAAAAAGGCTGTGACATTTGCCTTGGAAGTCACGAAAGCCCGCGGCGCAGTTTCCTTCGCCCCCTACAAGACAACCCGCGAGGCCGGCATCACCATCTCGAAAACCGGAACGGTAACCATCCCCAAAAAATGCCCAAAAGGCACCTACAAAATAACCGTCAAAGCCGCCGGCAACGGAAGCTACAAGAGCGGGAAGGTAATCGTGAAGGTCGTAATTAAATAACAAAGAGGGGGAGGCATTTGAACGTGTGAAACCAAGAAAGTTTCACCGCTACCCTTGCCTCCCCCGCCAGGGGGAGGTGTCACAGCGAAGCCGTGACGGAGAGGGGCTACGTAAAGGTGCTACCACCGCAACACTAATTCTCACTCTTGTATATTTTCTACAAACATATTGAAAAATGAGACGGAACGGAATATAATAATACACAAAACAAACCAAAGGAGACATCTAATGTTCATCAATTTCACGAATCACCCCTCCGACAAATGGAGCGAGGAGCAGATTTCGGTTGCGGAGCAGTCCTACGGCACCATCGTTGACCTCCCCTTCCCGGCGGTTCCCACCGACGCGGATCAGGCCTGGATCTCTCAGGAGGCAAATGCCCAGATTGCAAAAATGGACTCCCTCTTTACAAATGCTGACTCCCACAAGAATGCGGTCCTTTGTCAGGGCGAGTTCACGCTGGCCTTTGCCGTCATCACCCGCCTTCTGGAAAGAGGCATCAAGGTCGTCAGCGCGGTCTCCGAGCGCAACGCCCGCGAGATTCAGGTAGACGGTGAAACCAGAAAAGAAGTCATCTTCCGCTTCGCCGGCTTCCGGGAATATGCGAAATAAACCTCCCCAGCCGCCTGCTTTCTCTGGAAAATTTTGGCTGCGGAATATCTACACATTATCTATTACAAGCCCCAAAGGGCA
>CADCQU010000308.1 GCA_902803635.1 uncultured Lachnospiraceae bacterium
CGCTCTGCATCAGCCAGTCCTTCGAGGACGATGCCATCGTCCGGGGCATTTTAAAGGTCTGCGCGGACAACGGCCTGACCGCGTCCATGCAGGATGAAGGGATTAAAGTGTACGATACGCTCGGACTGGACGCGGTGAAGAGGGTGTAACGCATACTTCGCTACCTAAGCAACATTCTCTGTCATTTTTCGTGCCTGGCACAGGAGTGCTTACGGATGCAAATGCAAATGCAAATGAAAACTGATAAAGGCAGGCGCGGAACCGAGGAAGGGTTCCGCGCCTGTTTTCGTTCACAGAGCCGCGTAAGGAATTTTGCTGCCTTCGGCAGCACGCGGCTCGCGAGGAGGGTAGAGGTTCGGCATTTGCCTCCCTCTACCCTATTGCAAAACGCCTCCGTTTCTGGTGACTACGTGGCCAGAAAACTGTTATGCAATACCAAGGACCTTGTAATCCTGTGCCTCGACTGCGGTGCGAAGTGTTTCGTTGTCGACGGGGGCGGTGAGGGTTACGACGGCCGTGCCGGCGGTGTGGTCTGCCACGGCGCTTTCGACGCCCGGAACCGCCTCAAGGGCCTTCTTTACGCGGGCTTCGCAGTGCGGGCACATCATACCCTCCACCTTCAGTGTCTTCGTCATTTTGGGTACCTCCTTGTTTTTATTTGTTTCCGCAGCAACGATATTTGCAAGCGCTTCTGCGGGAATCAACGTTTGTTTCCGGTCGTGTCCGGCGTCGTGTGGATTTACAAGGTTCAGCCGGAGGGCATTCATGCATACAAAGAAGCTGGAAAGGGCCATGGCCGCCGCCCCGTACATGGGCTTCATCTCGATTCCAAACAGCCCCATGGCGAGGGGGATGCAAATGGCATTGTAGAAAAATGCCCAGAACAGGTTCTGGTGGATGTTCCGGATCGTCGCCCGGCTGAGGCGGATGGCCGCCGTCACGTCTGTCAAATGGCTCTTCATCACGACGATGTCTGCCGCGTCGATCGCGACGTCCGTGCCGGCTCCGATTGCAACTCCGGTGTCCGCCACCGTAAGCGCGGGCGCGTCGTTGATGCCGTCGCCAACCATGGCGGCCTTTCCCAGGGATTTCAAGGCGCGGATTACCTCCGCCTTCCCGTCCGGCAGGACTCCCGCGACGACCTGGTCGACGCCGGCCTCGCGGCTGATGGCTCTGGCCGTCCGCTCGTTGTCCCCGGTCAGCATAATGGACTGGATGCCCAGGTTTCGAAGCTCGCGGATGGCCTGGGCCGAATCCTGCTTGATGGGGTCCGCGACTGCGATGATGCCGATCAGTTTCCCGTCGTAGGCAAATAGCAACGGCGTTTTTCCTTCCTCGGCAAATGCATTTGCCATGGCCGCAACAGAGTCGCTGACCAGTCCAAGGGATGACAAATATTTAAGGCTTCCTCCCAGAAGCTCCTTCCCTTCAAGCCGGGCATGGAGGCCGTGGCCCGGCAGGGCTTCAAAGCCGGTGACATTTGAAAGCGGGAGTCCTTCCACTGCGGCAGTCACCGCATTTGCCAGGGGATGCTCGCTGTTTTTCTCCAGGGAGGCGGCAAGCCGAAGCAGTTCGTCTTTCTCTCTTTCGAAGGGAAGCACGTCGGTCACGCAGGGCTGGCCTTCCGTGACGGTACCCGTCTTGTCCAGGGCGACCATTTGCGTCCGGCCCGCACACTCCAGTGCCGCGGCAGTCTTATACAGGATGCCATTTTTGGCGCCCACGCCGCTGCCGACCATGATGGCGACGGGCGTCGCGAGGCCCAGGGCGCAGGGACAGCTGATGACCAGCACGGATATTCCGCGGGCGATGGCAAAGGAGAAGGGCCTTCCGGCGATGAGCCAGCCGATGAGCGTGAGAAGGGCGAGCCCGATGACCGTGGGCACGAAGATTCCGGACACCTTGTCCGCGATCCGGGCCAGCGGGGCCTTCGTCGCGGCCGCGTCGGAGACGGTTTGGATGATCTGCGCCAGCGTGGTATCTTTTCCGACACGGGTCGCGCGGCATTCGATGTAGCCCTGCTGGTTCATGGTCGCGGCGGAAACCGGGTCGCCTTCCGCCTTGTCCGCCGGGATGCTCTCCCCGGTCAGCGCGGACTCGTTGACCGCGGTCATGCCCTTGACAACGACCCCGTCAACCGGGATCTGCTCCCCGGGACGGACCACGAAGATGTCGCCGGTCTGCACCTCCTCGATGCCTACCTCCGTCTCTTTCCCGTCCCGCAGCAGAACCGCCGTTTTCGGGGCCAGTTGCATCAGGCCCTTCAGCGCGTCCGTCGTCCTGCCCTTGGACATCGCCTCCAGCATTTTCCCGACCGTGATGAGCGTCGGGATCATCGCGGCCGATTCAAAGTACAGGTTCATCCCCAACCTCATGACGGTGTCCATTTGCCCGTTTCCCTGAGCGAGGATCATCAGGAAGAGCTCTACCAGGGAGTAGAGGAAGGAGGCGCTGGAGCCGAGCGCGACCAGCGTGTCCATGTTCGGGGAGCCGTGGAAGAGGGAGGAGAAGCCGGAGGTGAAAAACTTCTGGTTGATGATCATGACGGTCCCGGCGAGCAGCAGTTCAAAAAGGCCGAGAAAAACATGGTTGTCAAAGGCTTCTGGCGCGGGCCAGCCCCACATCATGTGTCCCATGGAAAAATACATAAGAATAAGAAGGATGGGAACCGAGAGGAGAAGCCTTTTTTTGAGCTTTGGGGTCTCATGATCCTTCAGAGCTTCCGCGTCCGCCCAGGAAGGGGAGGATGCGGAGGAGGCCTGTTTTTCCGCTCCTTTCAGGGAGGCGCCGTAGCCGGCGGCCTCGACGGCGCGGATGATGTCGTCGGAGGAAGCCGTTCCCTCCACGCCCATGGAATTTGTCAGAAGGCTTACGGCGCAGGAGGTTACGCCCGGTACGCCGGAGACCGCCTTTTCAACCCGGCTGGAGCAGGCGGCGCAGCTCATGCCGGTTACCTGGTATTGGTCCATAGAGTCCTCCTTGCGATTATTTCATCAATTTCTGCAAGATGTCCATCAGCTCGTCCACGGTTTCCTCGCGGCCGGCCTTGATATCTTCGGAAACGCAGGTGCGGATGTGGTTGGCTAAAAGAACCCTGCAAAAGCTGTTCAGCGCGGAAGTGGCGGCCGAGGCCTGCGTGAGAATGTCGGGGCAATAGGCGTCCTCCTCCAGCATGCGCTGCAGGCCGCGGACCTGCCCCTCGATTCTTTTCAAACGGTTCATGAGATCACGGCGTTCGGTTTCATCCCGTGTTTTTTTCCTGCACGAACACGGATCGGTATGTGTTTCGAATTTGTTGTCCATGATAATGTCCCCCTAAATACCCCTGGGAGGTATCCTTGATGGAATAAGAATATACCCCGTGGGGGTATTTGTCAATGGGATTTTTACAAAAAAGATTAAGACAGTTTTGATGTGTGGTTAGAATTTTTAAGAGGAAAATAATTGAGCCGGAGGTGGGGGAAACCGCCTTCGACTCGACTGGGGGTGCGTGTTTGCGAATTTTAAGAAGAGCTGTATAGCTTCAAAAAAAGGCCCGGATTCCGCATTCCTCAAGAACCTTCCGGTAAGCCTCCAGGTCTTCGGGGTGGTAAGAGGGGACATTTTC
>CADCQU010000309.1 GCA_902803635.1 uncultured Lachnospiraceae bacterium
CGGATGTCGTCCGCGATGCCCGCGATTTCGGCCGCCTCCCAGGCCTCCTGCAGGGTAAGCCAGGGCGCCGAGACCGTGATGTTCTCAAAAATGCTCCCCGCGAAAAGATGGCCGTCCTGCAAAACCGTCCCGATCCGCCGCCGCACCGAGCCCATGTCGAGGGATTTGGCATCCTTGCGGTCAAAGAAAATCGAGCCCTTGTCCGGCTTCTCGAAGCCGAGGATGAGGCGGAGAAGCGTGGACTTCCCGCAGCCCGTCTTTCCCACGACCGCGACGTATTTGCGGGCCCCGATGGTAAGGCTCATGTCGTCCAGGATCGGCGGGCCGTCCTTCTCATAGCGGAACGTTACGTGCGAAAGCTCGATGTTCCCGGAAAGCCCGGTCACCACCGCCTTCTCCTCCTGCTTTTCCGGCACGGTGGCAAGGAGCGGCCGGATGACATCCAGGACCGGCCGGACGGACGCTGTGCTGACGATGATTTCGGCAAATGCCGCGAAGGCCGCCGCAATGTAGCCGTAGGCCGAGTTGAAGGCATAGTAGTCTGCCACGGAAACGCCCGATTTCGCGGCCAGATAGTACATCACCATCGTCCCGACAAGGGCGATGGCGGCCGTGAACACGCCGCTCAGCCGAAGAAAAAGCGGCTTGCGGTAGGTAAGCGCCGCCTCCTTCGCATAAAGCTCCATCCATTTGGCAAAGGCGCGGTTCTCGGCGCCGGTCAGGCGGATTTTCTGAATCCCCCCGACAAGGTTCAGCACGAGACCGCGCTCCTTCGCGCCGATGGTGAGCATATCCCGGTTCAGCGGCATTTGCAGGAGGCTGACGACGACGCTGATGCCGACCGTCAGAAGGACGATCGTAATCGAGGCGCCGACAAGCGCCGGCGCGTAGGCAAATATCTGCGTCAGGTAGACCAGCGAGAACGCGCCGATGACGCCGGCGGAGAGGACCGCATCGACCAGGGCCCCGCAGAGGGAGTTCGTGTAGGCCAGGTATTGGTTCACCTCGCCGGAGCTGTGCTCCTTGAAAAACGAGGTCGGAAGCGAGAGAACGCGCATCATGCACGCCGCCTGGAGGTTGACATCCAGCTTCCCCTGGATCCTCCGAAGCAGCATTTGCCGGATCATCGTCAGAAGGACGCTGCCGACCGTGGCAAAAAAGAGAAAGCTGAGCACGGCCCCGAGGAGGCGCAGGTCGCCGTAAGCGACGACGTCCCCGATCAGAATGTGGTGGAGCCGTGGCAGAAGGAGCCCGACAAGGACGACGAGAAAGGCCGAGAGGAGGTAGACGCCGATGTCGTAGGAGCTGAAGGTTCCCAGGAGGTAGGCAAAAAGGTCGCGAACGCCTAACGACCGCAGCGGGAGCGGGCGGTAGAGGCAAATGGCCTCCCGCTCGATGGTCTGCTCGTTTTTGGCCGTTATCCGAATTTTCCGTCCGCTTTTGAGGTCCACGTACTCGCTCATGCCAAATGCGCCCGGCAGGATCGCGATGATTCTGCCGTCTTCCTTCAGCGTTGCGAGCATTGCGCCCATCGCGTCGCGGTGCCAGCCCTCCTCCAGAACGATGTCCCGGTACATGATGCCCGAGGACATGAGGAGGTAGTCCAGGGCTTTTTCAAGGGAGACGGCCTCCGAGAGCGGGAGCTCCTTTTCCTTGATTCCGAAGTGCTTCAGCACCCGCCCCACCGCGTCCACGAGGTCAGCCCCCTCCTGGAGCGGGCTGCTGCTGCGTTTCCCCGTGACGGCGTAGCCGAGCTGTTCAAAGGAGTCCGCAAGAAGAATGCGCTCCTTCTTCTTCCGCACCTCCACCTGTTCGTCAAACCATCCCATAGAAAGGCCTCCCTTGCCGTTCGTTCACGGTGCTTTTCCTATATGCTTCCCGCCGTGCCTGTCCGAAATGGATAGGCCTCCCTTATTCGTTCGTCACCAGTGCCGTGTACGCGCCGCCCTTCGCGAAGAGCTCCTCGTGCGTCCCGCGCTCCACGACCTGCCCGTGGTCGAGGACGATGATCTCGTCGCAGTCTCGGACGGTGGAGAGTCGATGCGCAATGACAATGCACGTAATCCCCTGCTCGCAAATGGACTGTACAACCTCCTGCTCCGTCTTCGCGTCCAGGGCCGAGGTCGCCTCGTCAAGGATGCAAATGGTCGGGTTCTGTGCGAGGGCACGGGCGATTTCCAGCCGCTGCCGCTGCCCGCCGGAGAAATCCCTTCCTCCCTCGATCATGCGGTGCTGATATCCACCATTTCTCTGGACGATATCCTCATGCATTCCTGCACTGCGGGCGGCCATGACGACCTCGAAATCCTCGATGGATTCGTCCCACATCTTGATGTTGTCGCTGATGGTGTCCTCGAAAAGGGTGATGTCCTGGTCGATGACCGCGAGGGAGCCGCATAGCTCGTAGCGGTCGATTTCCGCGATGTTTTTTCCGTCAAATGCAATCTCGCCGCTCCACGGCTGGTAGAGGCCGGAGATGAGCTTGGCGAGGGTGGATTTGCCGCAGCCGCTCCGCCCGACAAATGCGACCTTCTGGCCGGGTTGTACGGTCATGGAGAAGTCCTTTATGAGGGGCTTTGCGAGCTTTGAATAGCCGAAGGTCACGTGCTTCATTTCCACGAGGCCGCGGAGCTTCTTGTACTCCTCCGTTTTCTCACGTTCCCTGAAGCAGGGGTCCTCGGGATATTTCATGACGTCGTCCACCCGCTCCATCGCGGTGATCATCTCCTGCAGGGACTGGCCGGCCGCGATGAGGGCTGTCGCCGGGGCAAAGAAGGCGGCGAGGAAGCCCTGGAAGGCCATCAGTGAACCCACCGAAAACTGGCCGCGCAGGACGAGGTAGACGCCTCCGCCAAGAACGGCGAGGTTCATGAGCGCGGTCACCAGCCCCGGCATGGCCCCGAGCACGAGATCCGCCCGCTGGGAACGGACATTTTGCGTGTTCACGCTCGCCGAAAGACCCGACCATTTGCCGAAAAATGCATTTTCCGCGCCGCTGGCCTTGATGGTCTCCATCATGCGGATGCCCGAGGCGGTCGCGGCGGAGAGCTTGGCGGCATCGCGGAGACGTACGCGCGTGATATTGATGCGCTTGCCGGTAAGCAGGATGGAGAGGAAAATGTTGACGGCGATTGCGCCGAGGCCGATCAGGGTGAGCGGGACGCTGTAGCGCAGCATTAATATAAGGTAGAAAAGCATCATGATCGTGTTGATGGCGAGGGGCGCGAAGGTACCGACGAGGGTGCCCGCGATGGACGCGCTGGTCGCCTGGCGGTTTACGATGTCCGCGTCCATCCGCTGGCCGAAGAACTGCATCGGCAGACGGAGGACGTGCCAGAGGTAGGAGGCACTGCCGGAGGCCGCCATTTGCCCCTGAATTTTCAGGCTGTAGATGGCGGAAATCCATAAAACAATGATGTTGACGACTGTGAATATGGTCATCGCGGCAAGGAGGGAGCCAAGCCAGGCGGGACTTTTTCCGCCAAGAACCCGGTCGATGAAAATGCGCCCGAAGACGGGGCTGAGGGCGCCGAGCAGCGAGGAGATGGTGGTTGTGAGGATGAGAAAGGCGATGGCGGAGGAGGTGCCCGTAAGGCGTTCCCGCGCAAAGTCGAAGACGTTCTTCTTCTTTCCGGAAGGGACGAACTTCTCCGACGGCTCAAAGGTAAGCACGACGCCCGTGAAGCATTTGTCAAATTCCTCCATGGAGACAAATATGCGGCCGCGGGCGGGGTCGTTGACGACGGCCTTGCCGCCCCGGAAGCCGCAGAGCACGACAAAGTGGTTGAAGCCCCAGTGGAGGATGCACGGGAAGGGGCCTTCCTTCTGCAGGGCCTCCGGCTCCATCTTCCAGGCATTTGCCGAAAGGCCGTAGCCGCGGGCCGCAAGGAGGATGTTCTTTGCGCTCGCGCCGTCCCGGGAGACGCCGCAGTCGCCGCGCACCTGCTCCAGCGGGATCCAGTAGCGATAGTAGTGCATGATCATCGTCAGCGAGGCCGCCCCGCACTCCAACGCCTCCAGCTGCATCACGACGGGGACGGAGGCCACGCCCTTCGTTTTCGGTTTTGGGAATTTTCGGGTAGTTTCCATTTTGGTCACCTGAAATTAGTTAAATAGGAAAGAAATCGGCGTGATGGATTCGGTCACGATGGTTCCTGTGTAAATCCCCTCTGCGGGCGCATTTTCCAAAAGCATCGGGTATACCTCGTCCCCGGCGGCGTAGTCCCCCGCAAGCAAAATGGCCATATCCTCCTCCTCCGAGAGCTGCTTCTCGCGGAGCGACGTGACCTTCAGGGCGAACCTTTCCCCGTTCAGGGTCACCGTCTTGTCCGCAAGCACGTTCTCCAGGGCCTTCTTTGGGACATAGCAGGTACACTGCCCGTTTTCCGAGATGACGGCCACCCTCGCCGTCGCGTCAAAGCGCCCGAAAATTCCCCAGACCACCACGCTGGCGATGAGGACGAGCACCGTGATGAGCACCAGGAAGATTCCCGGCGACGTCACCTTCAGATAATCGTTAAAGGATTCCGGCGAGGTGATCGCCGTAAGCCG
>CADCQU010000310.1 GCA_902803635.1 uncultured Lachnospiraceae bacterium
AGGTAAGGAAGAGTGATTTTGCGACATTGAGAACGCAAAAATGGCCCTGAGGGGCCATTGAGGGTTAATCAATTTAGGAAGTTAAGAAAGATCGTTGAACTAAACAGACCTTTTGTATATACGGTTATTCATAATGAAACAAACCTTCCGGTCTTCACAGGCATCGTGAATAAGCTGTGATTGAAAGCTCTCCGATTAAATTACCAGTAGTTAGGTATTTATGGATTACTATCATGGGAAAACCAACCCCATACGAAGCAAAATAATAGGATTTCAAAGCTTAAAGGAGGGTGCGTTATGGGTATAGGATATGCTTTGGAGTGTAAAACCCCGTTTTGTAGATACAGTAGGCTGTTGGTTACAGGTGTCGGAATGAGATTTTCTTTTGTTTATCAGGAAGTGATGGAAAAAGCCAGGAAGGGAGAAGTTTCTGAAGAACACACTCAGTTTCTTCAAGATCATCCTGACGGGGTTATCAATGCTAAGAAGAACATCTATCAGTGCAGAGATTGCGGATACTATTTTTCAGATTATAACCTCGATATGTATATCCCCAAAGGAGACAATGCTGATGCTCCTGAAAAAGGAAGACGGAGTGTGGCATTTCCTTCAGAGGGTATGAGTTATGTAAGTCCATTTGAGCTTAAGAAACGGTATAAACTTTATCAAACTTATCCGCATCACTGTCCGAAATGCAAGGGAGAAGTAGACGTTACAGAAGAAGTGAAGGATGTTTCTGAGAAATGTCCAAAATGCGGAAAAGAGTTGAAGGTGTCGTTCATTCTCTGGGATTGACATAAATTCTTTTACTACGGGAGAACATGTGAGCATCGAGGGAAAGGTACACTTTATCTATGATAAAGCGGCGGTTGTGTATTTTAAACCGGAGGCGGCGGATGTTCCTGGCTGAATCTGGAAGAAAATGGATGCCTTTACGCCCCTATCCGTCACGGCTACGCCGTGCCACATCCCCCCTGAGGGGGAAGCAAGGGGAGTGAGCCGGGACATATTGCAAATGCAGGATTCCCACAGCGGGAGGCCTGCATTTGTTTGTTGTTTAAAAAATGGTTTTTGTTTCGGATTCGTTTCTTTCATGTTATAATGTGAAAACAGATATTGGGGGAGATAGAAGAGGAGGAAGATGGGGATGGATGGCCTGTACTTGGTGGAGAAGCTGGAGCGGGAGAGGGATTTGACAAATGCAGAATTCACGGAGGTGCTGACATGTCGGGAAGAGGTATTTGACAAATACCTTTCGGAGCGGGCGCGGGCCGTGCGGGAGCGGGTTTACGGGAAGGACGTGTACCTGCGTGGGCTTGTGGAGTTTACAAATATCTGCAAGAATAATTGTAAATACTGTGGGATTCGATGCGGGAATACGAAGGTCGAGCGGTACCGGCTTTCGGAGGAGGAGATTCTTGCCTGCTGCGACCAGGGGGATGCGCTCGGGTTTCGGACCTTCGTCCTGCAGGGCGGCGAGGACCCGTATTTTACGGACGAGCGGCTGGTTCCTCTTGTCCGGCAAATGAAGGAGCAGCATCCGGACTGCGCGATTACGCTCTCGATTGGGGAGCGGGAGCGGGAGAGCTACCAGAGGCTTTTTGACGCGGGTGCGGACCGCTACCTCCTTCGGCATGAGACGGCAAATAAGGCGCATTATGAATCCCTGCACCCGAGGGCGATGTCCTATGAACACCGGATGCAGTGCCTTAGGGATTTGAAGGAGATTGGCTTCCAGGTGGGCTGCGGGATGATGGTCGGATCACCGGGGCAGACGACGGAGCATTTGGTGGAGGACCTGCGTTTTCTGCAGGCGTTCCAGCCGGAGATGGTTGGCATCGGGCCGTTCATTCCGCACCATGAGACGGAGTACGCGAAGGAACCGGCGGGATCGGTGGAGCTGACCTTGCGGCTGCTCTCCGTCATCCGGCTTTTGCTTCCAGAGGTGCTCCTTCCGGCGACGACCGCGCTTGGAACGATGGACCCGCTGGGGCGCGAGAAGGGGCTCCTTGCCGGGGCGAACGTGATCATGCCGAATCTCTCGCCGACGGGGGTGCGCGGGAAGTACCTCCTCTATGACAACAAAATCTGTACCGGGGACGAGGCGGCGGAGTGCGTCCGCTGCATGTCGCTCCGCGTAGCCAAAACGGGATATAAAGTCGTACAGGCTCGCGGGGACCATGTGCGGGTGACGGAACGATGAACGTTCCTGAAAGGATGAAAAGCCCGAAAAAGGCAAAGACATCCTTCCGAGAAGGAAAACAAGACTATTCGCTGAATGAAAAGCGAAATTGAAATTACCCCTGCCAACGGCCGACCGCTGGCAGGGGTTTTTTTGAAGTTTCCAAAATCATGCTGGAGGCAAGGCTCCTCAGTCCTGCTCGTCCGCGATCTTGCCGCGGCGGCTCTTCTCAAGCATTTTTGTGATCTTCGGGGTGGTGCTCTTGACCTTCTCGACGGAGAGGGCGTGGTTCATCGTGTCGATGATGTTGCTCAGGTACTTGTTCATATTTGCCGTGACATAGTACGGACGCTCCATGAGCTCGGCGGGACGGTAGGTGAGGTTCGTGGTGATGAGCCGCGTGAACAGCCCCTGCTCGTAGAATTCGTCGAACTTCTTGAGGCCGTCGGTGAAGAGGCCGAAGGTCGTGCAAATGAAAACGCGCTTCGCCCCGCGGGCTTTCATTTGCTTGCAGACGTCGAGCATCGAGCCACCCGAGGAGATCATGTCGTCGATGACCACGCAGTCCTTGCCCTCCACGGAATCGCCGAGGAACTCGTGGGCGACGATCGGGTTCTTTCCGTCCACGACGCGCGTGTAGTCGCGGCGCTTGTAGAAGCAGCCCATGTTGACGCCGAGGATGTTCGAGAAGTAGACCGCGCGGTCGGTCGCGCCCTCGTCCGGGCTGATGACCATGAAATGCTCCTTGTCGAACTTGAGGTCCGGCTCGGCCTTGAGCAGGGCGCGCAGGAACTGGTAGGTGGGCATGAAATTGTCAAAGCTGATGAGCGGGATGGCGTCCATGACACGCGGGTCGTGCGCGTCGAAGGTGATGATGTTGGAGACGCCGTAGTCGGCAAGCTCCTTCAGGGCCATCGCGCAGTCGAGCGACTCGCGGCCTGTGCGGCGGTGCTGGCGGCTCTCATAGAGGAAGGGCAGGATCACGGAAATGCGGTGGGCCTTGCCGCTGGCGGCGGAGATGAGGCGCTTGAGGTCCTGGAAATGGTTGTCCGGGGACATGTGGTTTTCCTTGCCGCAGACCTTGTAGGTGACGGAGTAGTTCGTGACGTCGCCGATGATGAAGAGGTCCGTACCGCGGACGGATTCAAGGATCTTGGCCTTGCCCTCTCCGGTGCCGAAGCGCGAGCAGTGGGTTTCCACGAGATAGGACTTCTCAAGGAAGCCGAAAATGCTGCCGAGCTCCGGGTTGTGCTCCACGGCGGCCTTGCGGGTCTTGACAAGGGCGGCATCGATGGCGGCCGCCATGTCCTCCGCGCCCACGAGGCTGGCAATCTTGAGCGGAGCGACAGGCATCGGGTATTTGTGCATTTCTGTGGTAGACATATTTTCCTCCGTTTTGAAACGCGAATGTGGAAGGGACGCGGGATGCGCGAACCCCTGGGAAGCTTATGGGGCAGGCATTTGCCGCGACTCGAAAATCGAGATCGTTCATTGCCTGCGGAAGCGGTAGTTCTACATCCTATTATATATCATAATTTCCAAAAAGGGAAATCATTTTCAAAGAACCTTTTCGGGTGTAAATGGCGCAGGAAGATTTGCTCTGCGGGTTTGACTTACAGGGGAATTGTTGGTATATTTATGGAAGGGAAAAAGAGCCTCCTTTCGAAGCGAGGCGTTTGTGAAGGTTTTTTGAGAGGACGGATGCGATGCCGAAGAGACCGAAGGGACATAAGATCAGCAGGGTTTTACCGGGGGGGATTGCCGAGGAGATGGGCGTCGAGCCGGGGATGGTCCTGGTCTCGGTGAACGGGCATTTGATCGAGGATGTCTTTGATTACCGTTTTTATATGCAGGAGGAGCACCTCGACATCCTCATCCGCGAGGAGAGCGGGGAGGAGACGCTGCTGGAGATCGACCGCGAGGCGGACGAGGAGTTCGGCGTGGAGTTCGAGAGCGGCCTCATGGACGATTACAAGAGCTGCCGGAACCGCTGCATTTTCTGCTTCATCGACCAGATGCCGAAGGGCCTCCGCCCGACGTTGTATTTTAAGGACGACGACTCCCGCCTGTCCTTCCTGCAGGGCAATTACGTGACCTTGACAAATATGTCGGACCACGACATTGACCGTATTATCCGTTTCCGGATGGAGCCGATTAACGTTTCGGTGCACACGACAAATCCCGCCTTACGGCGGCAAATGCTCGGCAACCGGTTTGCGGGGGATATTTTTCCGAAGCTCCGCCGCCTTGCGGATGCGGGGATCGAGCTCAACGGGCAGATCGTCCTCTGCCGGGGCGTGAACGACGGGGCGGAGCTGGAGCGGACGATCCGCGACCTTGCGACCTACCGCCCGGCGATGCGGAGCGTCTCCGTCGTGCCGGTCGGACTGACGAAATTCCGCGAGCATTTGCCGAAACTGGAACCGTTCGATGCGGCGAGCGCGGGCGAGGTCATCGACCAGATCGAAGGCTGGCAGAGGAAGCTTGCGGCCGACGGCATTTGCCCGGACAGCCCGCATTTTGTGCACGCCTCGGACGAGTGGTACATTCTGGCGGGGCGGGAGCTGCCGGAGGAGGAGCGCTACGACGGCTACCTCCAGTTTGAAAATGGCGTCGGCATGGTGCGGCTCATGGAGACGGAGGTGCGGGAGGAGATTTCCGAGCTTCTGGCAAATGCGCCGGCGGACTTTTTCGTGGAGAAACGGCAAATGACCCTGGTCACGGGGACGCTGGTGGCGGGCCATATGCGGCGGTTCGTCGGTCTCATCGAGGAGGCATTTCCGAGCGTGCGGGTCCGTGTGCAGGCGATTACAAATGATTTCTTCGGGCACTCGATCACGGTGACGGGGCTTGTGACCGGGCAGGACCTTATCGCGCAGCTTTTAAAGGTGCAGAGGGAGGAGCCGGGGGCTCTGGGGGAGGAGATTTTGCTGCCCGTGACGATGCTCCGGAGCGGCGAGAAGGTTTTTCTGGACGATAAGACCACGGACGACGTGGAGGAGGCGCTGGGACTTCCCGTGCACGTCGTCTGGGCGACCGGGCGGGAGCTTGTGCGGGCAATCCTCGGGCTCGCCCCCCTCCACGACGGCACCCGGCAGGTTTACGAGGCCTGGGAACCTGAGGAATGAAGACAGATTGCTAACCCCTTGGCTCCCCCTGGAGGGGGAGGCAAGAGGAGTGGCTGTTACTTGTTCGTTTACATAAAGGAGATTACTATGGATCTTC
>CADCQU010000311.1 GCA_902803635.1 uncultured Lachnospiraceae bacterium
TGTCCGCAAAAATACGATAAAATATTAACAGGCAACAAAGATATTTGCTGGAAAGAGAAGGGAAGGGGAGGCCGATGCCGGCGGCGAAGCCGGGAACAGGCAAATTGCGGGGGAACCGCATCCTGCTCGATTTGCATTTGCAAAGGAGGTATAGAAATGCGAAAACAGATCAAAGAACAAGTAACACGCGCTTTTCGGTACGTGTTCGGGGGAGTCTTCCTTGCCGTACTGGGCATGCTGCTGCTCTCCTGTACGCCGCTTTCCGGCGTGTTCGTACAGACGGTGTGTGCCCACAACCTCGGCGAGAGCGGAAGCTGCGGGGACAACGCCACCTACACGGTCAGCGGCTCGACGCTGACCATCAGCGGGACGGGGGCAATTAGTCCAAGGGTTTTTAATCCTTATTACAGCCAGAATGATCTAAGCGGTATCACGACCATCGTTATAGGGGATGGTATTACAGAAATCGGGGATTCCTCCTTTGCTTATCTGGACATTACCAGCGTCCGCATCCCCGCAAGCGTGACCGTGATTGGCGAGCTGGCTTTTGATTTCTGTAAGAACCTTTCCGATGTCACGATTGCCGAAGGTTCTCTGCTGACCGAAATCAAACTGAGGGCCTTTGAACATTGCGCGTTTTCCCGTATCGTGCTTCCCTGCGAGGGACTGTGCACGATAGGGCAGTATGCTTTCAAAAGGGATTATAATCGGATACCGACAGAGATCATTTGCCTAACGAAGGCGAAGCTATCCGTAGACAATGAGGTATTATTATCCGGGTACGGCAGCTATGTAACTGTCTATATGCCATTTTCCAGCAAGGTGGACTGGCCCTGCGCCAAAGCGGTAAAGGGCTTATGCGAGGTTTCCGCGGGCGTAGGGATCTCATCGCTAAGCGGGACAAAGTTCTACGGCGATTATTATGCGGAGGGCAGCACGCTTACCTTTACCACTTCTTACAGGGAGCCCGATATTTATTTTGACGACGTACCGTGCAGCGCAGCCGGCGAGGAGGAAAAAACCGTAACTATCCCCGGCGGGCTTACCTCCGACAGAGTCGCACTCAAGGCAATACCAAGCTATGTCGATATCGCCTACATCGATGAGAACGGCGAGGAAAAAACCGTCAACGCCAAGGTGCTCAAAAGCAATACGGGGAATGCGCGGACAACGCTGGATAGCGGCTGGTATGCCGTGCTTGATGATGTCACCATTGCCCCGGTGATTTCCGGCGAAGGGTGCGAGGGTGTCACCCTGCTGCGGGGCATGGTACGGCTTGTCCTCGCCGACGGTGCCCGCCTTAGGATTGGAACGGAGGACAACCCCGTTAACGTTAATACCGCAGGGATTCAAGGAGATACTGTTTTTTATCTGTACGGGCAAACGGCGCAGACGGGCAGCCTGGACATCGTTACGGACGGGAAGATTGGCATAGAGACGAGGTTTTACTACCAGTGCGGCGGCAAGGTGAACATCCGGGCAAAAGGGAACAGCGGTGGCCTGAAAGCCAGCGGCGGTGTCACCGTGCGTGACGGCTCGCTCGACATTGTGGCCGAAGAATCGGATGGCATTTCCCTGGGAGAGTATGGTAAAAGCAATTTCGGTTATCAGCAGAGCGGCGGGAATGTCAGTATCAGAACACAGGGTTCTAGTTGCGACGGTATGTTTGTGCGTAATGGCGATATCAACATTACGGGCGGCTCTTTCTTCGCGAGCGCAGATAAGACCGGCTCTGAAGGCATCCGATTCGTGAACGAGTTATTGGATTATGCGTTGAGGATTACGTTCGGGTGGACCGCCCCGACGGACAGTATCTATGTAAACAACTGGATGGCATTTGGCCGTTATGATTTCCGGATTGCCGACGGACAATATATGACCGACGGGACAAATGTTTACAGTGGCAGCATTTCTTACTTAACGAATGGTATTACCTGGAGACCCGCAAATTTTGTCGGGACGGGGACGGAGGAGGATCCCTACACGATCTATGACAAGATTGGCTGGAAAATGTTCTGCGACTGCCTGCAGGACAACGATACCTACAACCGGTTCATCGGGAAGAAGGTCAGGCTCGCCGCAGATATCGGCACGGAGGAGGACCCCGTCACCGATATGGCCGGCTCCAGCGGCCACGACTTTATGGGCACATTTGAGGGACAGGGGTATACCCTCCATGTTGCCTATGGCTCCGCCGCAGCTCCCATCACAACCGGAAGAGCCGCGCCATTTGTCAATGTAGTGGATTGTACGATTGAGAATCTTCGTATTGCCGGGGACATTTACACAACACAAAAGAACGCCGGCGGCCTTGTCGCCAGGCTTTTCGGCACCGTCAAGATCAGTAACTGCCGCAGCAGCGTGACGATCCACAGCATGGTCAACGACGGGGGGGATGGTACCCACGCTGGCTTTGTGGCGTCGGAGGGAGATACAGGCAGGATTACAATCGAAAACTCCGTGTTTGACGGGAAGATCGTTACACCCACAGGGTATCAGGTTACCATAAAATGCAGCGGTTTCGTTGGCTGGCGTGACACCAAAGCTTCCGTCACTTTGACAAATTGCCTGTATGCGCCTGCGGCGGCGGGAGAGGGCGAGATCCTTGTATCCGATAACGGAAGCGCGACCTTTGTCCGCAATCCCGGCGACACGAACTTTACAAGCTGCTATTACTTTTCCGCTCTCGGTACGGCCCAGGGGACACAGCTTTATGCAATCACGCCGGGCGAGGATCTTACGCTCGGTTTTGGCGACGAGCCGACAGCGGAATATACCGTCAGCGGGCTTTCGAACTATCCCGCGGGTTTCCGGTTCGACGACACTTGCTGCGCGAAGAGCGGTGACGAGGTGAAGCTTCTTTTCACTTATACGGGCACTCCCGAGGAAGGTTACGCGTGTAAGGGTGTGTCTGTCAACGGCGGCGCGGTCGAGGTGACAACGATCGACGACACACACTGCTCCTTCACCATGCCTGCGGACGACGTTACCGTTTCGGCGGCCTTCTCGTTCCTCGACGGCATTGGCGTAAGGCTTGTCGGTCACTCCATCAGCCTGCTCGGCGACATCGGCGTGAACTTCTACATGGAGCTTACGGACGAGATCGCGGGAAGCCAGACCGCTTATATGCTCTTTACGCTCCCCTCAGGGGAGACAAATGAAGTGCCGGTCAGAGAGGCGGAGCAGGACGGCAGTTACTATATTTTCAAATGCGGCGTCGCGGCGAAAAACATGGATTCTGCCATTAAAGCGCAGGTTTTCGACGGAAATGGCGGCTCCGGCACGGAATATACCTACTCCGTCAGGGAGTACGCGGAATACCTGCTTGCAAATGCCTACGAGGAAGATGGTGAGACGGTCAAGGTGCAGGCGTACGCGGACGCGGCACCGCTTGTTCGGGCGATGCTCCGGTATGGGGAATATGCGGCAAATTATTTCAGTGACGCTCCCGCGCTGGAAGCTCCGGATGTGGAGATTCCCGAACCCGAAGGAGGTTACTATGTATCGTCCATGCCCGAAGGCGTGGTCTTCAAGGGGGCGACTCTCTCGCTGAAATCCATGACGACGCTGTCCCTGTATTTTACGAGTGCGGAGGAGCTGGAGTATACGGCAAGGGATGAGGACGGGAATGTACTTACCTGTGACTATGAGACGAAAGGCACAGAGCACGTGATCCGCATCCGCAACATCCCGGCTGCTTCCTTGCTGGATGAATTTGAGGTAGAAGTGCGGCTCGGCGAAGAATCGGGAACCGTTATCTATAGTCCCATGACATACTGCTATAAAGCATCCATCAGTGAAACGGCAGGTGAAAAGCTGAAAAATACCGTCAA
>CADCQU010000312.1 GCA_902803635.1 uncultured Lachnospiraceae bacterium
GACCGCGAAGTACCTCATCGAGTACCTGAAAGCCGGCAAATTTGGCCGCGCGACCTTCCTTCCTCTGACAAATGTCCGCGCCCGCGGTCGTTTCGAGCCGGCAAATGCCCTTCGTGAGCCGGGCGTGATTGGCCTTGCGACCGACCTTGTCCGTTGCGAGCCCATTTACGAGGATTTAAAGAGCCAGCTCCTTGGGCGGACGCTGGTCGTGGACAACATTGACAACGCGCTTGCGCTCGGCCGCAAATACCGACACAGCCTTTACATCGTGACGCTGGCGGGGGAATCCTTCTCGCCGGGCGGCTCGATCACCGGCGGCGCGTTCCGCAACAAGGAGAATCTCCTCGGCCGGAAGCGCGAAATCGAGGAGATGACCGGGAAGGTCCGCGAGCTGAAGAAGAAGCTGGAGGACAACCAGAAGGAGGTCGAGAAGAAGCGCAGGGAGCGGAACGGCTACCGCGACCAGATCGTGCTCTTGGGCGGCCAGCTGCAGGAGCAGTACCTTCTGGAAAATACGGCGGAAATGCGCCGGAAGCAGGCGGAGGAGCAGCTTCGACTCTCGAAGATCAGCCGCAGCTCCCTCGACGAGGAGACGGTCGGCATTCAGAACGAGATTGAAAAGGCGAAGGAGAACTCCGCTGTCATCGAGAAGAAGCTTGCGGACTCCCATGCCCGCGAGGAGGCCCTGGCACAGAAGGTTGCCGAGCGCGAGGAGGCCGTGAAGGCCCTCGGAACCGAGAGGGAGCAGCAGGCTTCCGTCCTCGAAGGCGTCCGCGTGGAGGGGGCGGCCCTTTTGCAGAAGGATACCTTCCTCCGTGAGAGCGAGCAGCGTATCTTGCGGGAGCTCGAAGCTTTAGATCGGGAGGAGGAGGCCATCGCGGCCGCCATCCGCACCGAGGGGGATGAGGAGGAGCAAAAACGCGCCAACATCCGCTCCGTCGAGGAGACCATCAAGATTTCCGAGGCGGTGGAGGAGGCGGACACGAAGAAGGAGGAGGAGCTTCGCGGGCAGAAGGAGGCCCTGACGAAGAGCCGCGAGAACTTCTTCAACCGCCGCGAGAGCGTCCAGGACCGCGTCCTCGCTCTCGACCGCGAGAGCGTGCGGCTCCATTCGCGGGCCGAGAAGCTGGAGGAGGGACTGGAGGGATCCAAGGCCTACCTCTGGGATGAGTATGAACTGACGCCCAGCGAGGCCCTAAAGCTCCGGGACGAGCATTTGTCAGATCTTTCTTCGGCGAAGAAGGAGGCGGCAAATACCCGCGCCGCGATCAAGAGGCTGGGAAATGTCAACGTGAACGCGATTGAGGAGTACAAGGAGGTGTCCGAGCGGCACGCCTTCCTCACCGGGCAGTACGAGGATCTTGTGGAGTCCGAAAAGTCGCTCCAGGACATTATTGCCCAGCTCGACCGCGGCATGCGCCGGCAATTTGCCGAGAAATTCAAGGAAATCGACGCGGCCTTCAACGCGACCTTCCGCGAGCTCTTCGGCGGAGGGAGCGGGAAGCTCGTTTTGGAAGCGGAGAGCGACATCCTGGAGGCGGCCATTTCCATCATCGCCGAGCCTCCCGGAAAGAAGCTACAGAACATGATGCAGCTCTCCGGCGGCGAAAAGTCGCTCACGGCCATTTCGCTCCTTTTCGCAATCCAGAGTCTCAAGCCCTCGCCCTTCGCACTATTAGACGAAATCGAGGCCGCGCTCGACGACAACAACGTCGGCAGATTTGCAGAATACCTGCACCGATTGTCCATGAACACCCAGTTCATCGTCATCACGCATCGCCGCGGCACCATGAACTCCGCCGACCGCCTCTACGGCATCACTATGCAGGAAAAAGGCGTCTCCGCGCTCGTCTCCGTGAACCTTGTCGAGGACAGCGTGCAGTAAATTATAGAAAGGATAGAAAAAATGGGACTGTTTAAACGTTTGAAGGAGGGGCTTTCGAAGACCCGCTCGACTTTGGCCGGCGGCATCAGCCAGGTCTTCCAGAACCACGAGAAGATTACGGACGATTTCTACGATGACCTCGAAGAAATCATGATTATGGGCGACATGGGCGCGGTCACCACGGAGAACATCATCGACGAGCTCCGCGAGAAGGTCTACGACAAGGGCCTCAAGTACACCGACCAGTGCCGCAACCTCCTCATCGAGGGCATTGCGCGGCAAATGCAGACGACCCCGGCGGATTACGCATTTGAGAAGCAGCGTTCCGTCATCCTCCTTGTCGGCGTGAATGGCGTCGGCAAGACGACGACCGCCGGCAAGCTGGCCTCAAACTACCATAAGCAGGGCAAGAAGGTCATCCTCGCCGCCGCCGACACCTTCCGCGCGGCCGCGACCGAGCAGCTTGAAATATGGGCCGCCCGGGCCGACGTCCCGCTCATCTCCGCCCACGAGGGCGCGGATCCCGGGTCGGTCGTCTTCGACGCGGTCTCCTCGGCCAAGGCGCGGAACGCGGACATGCTCTTTATCGACACGGCCGGCCGCCTACATAATAAGAAGAATCTCATGGCGGAGCTCGGCAAGATCTACCGCATTTTGGAGCGCGAGTACCCGGAAGCCCTCATCGAGACCCTGCTCGTCCTCGACGGTACCACCGGGCAGAACGCCCTCTCCCAGGCACGCGAGTTCGCCAGCATTTGCAAGGTAACCGGCCTCGTCATCACCAAGCTTGACGGGACCGCCAAGGGCGGCATCGCGATCGCCCTCTCCTCCGAGCTCGGCATTCCCGTCAAGTTCATCGGGGTGGGAGAGAAGCTCGAAGACCTCCAGAAATTCGACCCCAAGGCCTTCTGCAAAGCTCTCTTCGCCGACACGCGGGATGATGACGACGATGAAGAGGACGAATGAGACAAGCGGGATTCTTCGAACCCTCGCTTCTCCAAAACGCTACCTGAATAGTTAGCCCATGATGAAATGTTACTTGTCATTCTGAGGAGCATCGCGACGAAGAATCCCGTTAACAAATGTGAAAAATGACAGGATTCTTCGCTTCGCTCAGAATGACAGGTTGCTAATGAAGCACTTTTTTGCAGAACACAGGGCTGCCTAAACTGTGACGAAAAGATAAGGGAGGAGAAAATATATGGAAATGCTCACTCTTGACAGCTTTGAGGAAGCTTCGGAACGGGTACGGAAGGTGACGCTTCCGACGCCCCTTCAATATAGCGAGTACTTCAGCCAGCAGACCGGAAACAAGGTGTTCTTAAAGCCTGAAAATATGCAGCGCACCGGTGCATACAAGGTGCGCGGCGCCTATTTCAAGGTCAGCACCCTCACGGAGGAGGAGAAGGCCCGCGGCATTATCACCGCCTCCGCCGGCAACCATGCGCAGGGCGTGGCCTTTGCCGCCAAACGTGCCGGCGCGAGGGCCGTCGTCGTCATGCCGACCGGCACGCCCCTCATCAAGATCGAGCGCACGAAAGCCCTCGGCGCGGAGGTGGTCCTTTACGGCGATGTCTACGACGAGAGCTGTGAGAAGGCCCTTGAGATGGCCTCGGCAAATGGCCTCACCTTCATCCACCCGTTTAATGATCTTGCGGTCGCGACGGGCCAGGGCTCGATTGCGATGGAGATCGTGAAGGAGCTGCCCACCGTGGACTACATTCTGGTTCCGGTCGGCGGCGGCGGGCTGGCGACTGGTGTCTCGGTACTCGCAAAGCTCCTCAATCCGAAGATCAAGGTCATCGGCGTCGAGCCGGCTGGCGCGGCCTGCCTCACGGCATCGCTGAAAGAGGGAAAAGTCGTGACGCTGCCATTTGCCTCGACCATCGCGGACGGAACCGCGGTCCTCACGCCCGGCGACAAGCTCTTCCCATATCTGCAGGAAAACCTCGACGACGTGATGACCGTGGAGGATGACGAGCTCATCCCGGCCTTCCTCGACATGGTGGAGAACCACAAGATGGTCGTGGAAAATTCCGGCCTGCTCGCCGTCGCGGCCTTGAAGCACCTGGACGTGACAAATAAACGGATCGTGAGCGTCCTCTCCGGCGGGAACATGGACGTGATCACGATGGCCTCCGTTGTGCAGAACGGGCTCATTTTCCGGGACCGCATCTTCACGGTCTCCGTCCTTCTGCCGGACAAGCCCGGCATGCTGGTCAAGGTGGCGCAGGTCATCGCCGAGCATCGCGGCAACGTCATCAAGCTCGAACACAACCAGTTTTATTCCACCAACCGCAACGAGGCCGTGGAGCTTCGCGTCACCATCGAGGCCTACGGAACCGAGCACAAGAACAAGATTTTCGACGCCCTTCAGGCCGGTGGCTTCCGGCCGAAGCTTAAGTCGGCGAATCTGTAAAATTGCTCCTCTTGCCTCCCCCTCCAGGGGGAGGTGGCACGGCGAAGCCGTGACGGAGAGGGAACCTAAAGCGGAGGAGTATGTAAATAATTAGGAGGGAGAACAAATGGCGGAACTTGGCGAAAACAAGATGGGTGTGATGCCCGTAAAACGTCTTCTCATCTCAATGGCCCTGCCGATGATGGTCTCCATGCTCGTGCAGGCACTTTACAACGTGGTGGACAGCTTATTTGTCGCACGTATTAGCGAGAAAGCCCTCGCGGCGGTCACCTACGCCATGCCGCTCCAGAACCTTATGATCGCGGTCGGCGCCGGCACCGGCGTCGGCGTGAACGCCATGCTCTCAAAGGCCCTCGGCGAGAAAAACAAGACCTACAGCGACCGCGCGGCCAACACCGCAATCCTCCTCACCATTTTCAACTTCCTGATCTTCCTTCTGGTGAGTCTTTTTGGCGCGGGTCCCTTTATCGCTACGCAGACGAAGGACGCGGTGACGGCGGCTTACGGCACGCAGTACCTCTCCATCGTTACCGGCTTCTCCTTCGGATTGATGTTTCAAATGATGTTCGAGCGCCTTCTGCAGTCGACGGGCCGGACTTTCTACAGCATGGTCTCGCAAATGACCGGCGCCATTGTGAACATCATTCTCGACCCGATCATGATTTTCGGACTTCTGGGCTTCCCGCGCCTCGAAGTGGCCGGCGCGGCCATCGCGACGGTCATCGGGCAGTGCATCGCGGCCCTCGTGGGGCTCATTTTCAACCTGCGGAAGAACCCGGAAATTACGTTTTCCTTCCGGAAAATCTTCCGCTTCCACTGGAAGACCATCCGCACCATCTATTTCGTGGGCTTCCCCACCATCCTCATGATGTCCATCGGCTCGGTGATGACCTATATGATGAACCAGATTTTGAATATTTTCTCGGAGACGGCGGTCGCGGTCTTCGGGGTGTACTTCAAAATCCAGAGCTTCTTCTTCATGCCGGTCTTCGGCCTCAACAACGGCCTGATCCCGATTTTGGCGTATAATTACGGGGCCAGGAAGAAGGCCCGCATAAACGAGGCCTTGAAATTCGCCATTTTCCTTGCGGTCTGCATCATGGTTGCCGGGACGCTGATCCTCAACCTTTTCCCGGAGACGATTCTCGCGATTTTCGGCGCTTCCGAGGAAATGTACCGCATTGGCGTGCCGGCGTTACGTATCATTAGCCTGCATTTCCCGCTGGCGGCCTTCGGCATCGTCATGGGGTCCATCTTCCAGGCGTTCTCACAGTCCGTCTACTCGCTCATCGTCTCCGTCCTCCGGCAGCTCGTCGCCCTCATCCCGGCGGCGTACCTCCTCACCTTCCTCGGGGACGTCGTCTACGTCTGGTGGGCCTTCCCCATCGCCGAGATCATGTCCATCGTCGTATCCGTCATTTTCTTCCGGAAAGTCTATCGGAAGATCGTCGCCCCGATGCCGGACTGAGGCAAGAAATCTTGGCTCCTCCTGTAGGGGGAGCCAAGGGCAGCATCCCCTCAGGGGGGGGAGAAAACATAACAGACCAGGGAGGCGGGCGCAGCCCGCCTCCTCCGCATTTCCAGAAAATGTTCCCACTGCCAAAAACAATTGCATAGAGAAATTGAAAAATATTGAAATCGGCACAAATTTAAGATAAAACTTGTTATTTTCACGCTTTCGGGCTACAATAAAAAGAGCGTAAACTATATGATAGAAAGAAGGTTACTGCATGCACTCTATAAGGTCCCGAATTACCATACTGACTTTGTGCGCGGTGATTGTTTCCGTAGCGATCGTTGCCTGCATCGGTGTTATTTCCATACGGAACCTGGGCGTTCGGGACGCGGAACAGATGCTCTATCTGCTCTGCCGAACAGGACAGATGAACCTCGACGCGAACCTGGATGACGTGGAGCAGTCCGTCCGGACGGTCGCGGTGATGGTCCAGGACGGCCTCGATACGGTCTCCGAGGAAGACCTGCCGAACCTCCTGGAGAAGACGCGCAAGATCTTCGGGAAAGAGGTCTTCCACACGAATGACGTCCTGACCTACTATTTCCGCGTGGATCCTGAGGTTTCCGACACGCTCCGGGGCTTTTGGTACACGAACCTTCTGGGGGACGGCTTTACCGAGCATGAGGTGACCGACCTTGCAACATACGACCCGAACGATCCCGAGGGCCTTGTCTGGTTCACGGTTCCGAAGACTCTTGGTCGGGCCACCTGGCTGCCGCCCTACGTTACGGCGAACCTCGACCACCGCGTAATCTCATACAACGTCCCCGTCTACTGGAATGGACGCTTCTTTGGCGTCATCGGGATGGAGGTCGCCTCCACCCTCATGGAGGAGGAAGTCGACCACATCCAGCTCTTTGAAAACGGCTATGCGTATATCACAGATGAAGAAGGGAAACTGATTTACCATCCCTATATCGATACGGACTCGGCAAATGCGCCGAAGGCACCGGAATCTCTTCGAAGTGACGCGGAAAATGTGTCGAACGCGCAGGAATCTCTTAACAGTGATTCGGCAAATGTGCTGAAGACCCCGACGGAGCTTCGCGGTGACACGGCAAATGTCCGCTACTGGTTCAATGGGGTGGAGAAGATGGCGGTCTGGCTGCCCCTCCGCAACGGGATGCAGCTCTACGTCACGGTTCCGGTGGAGGAGTGCAGCCGCGGCACGCGCCAGCTCATTTGGATTTCGGTGGTTGCTTCGGTGCTTGTGCTCCTTGCTGTCAGCATCATCAGTATGCGGTACGCCGGACATTTGACAAAACCGCTGCGCGAGCTCACCGCCGCGGCCGAGCAGGTCGAGCAGGGAAACTACGATTTTACGCTCCAGTACGACAAACAGGACGAGGTCGGCATCCTCACGCGGGCTTTCCGGCGGCTAGCCGAGTAGTTGAAGGAGCACATCGGCGACCTTAATAAGCGCGTGTACATCGACGCGCTCACCTCTGTACGCAACAAGGGCGCCTATGCGGAGTACCTGCAGCAGCTCCAGGAGCAGATCGACACCTCCGAAGAGCCGCCCGCCTTTGCCGCCGGCATCTTCGACTGCGACAACCTCAAGGAGATTAACGACGTCTACGGGCATGAGAAGGGCGATATCTATATCCAGTCCGCGTGTCGGCTCATTTGCCGTGTCTTCCAGCACAGCCCCGTCTTCCGCATCGGCGGGGACGAATTTGCCGTGATTTTGCAGGGCGAGGACTTCCGGAACCGGGAAGCGCTGCTGGAGAAATTCCGCACCGAGCGCGAAGCCATTTGCCAGAAAGAACGAGAAAAATGGCGTCAGGTCCGCGTGACCCTCGGCATCGCCGTCTACGACCCGTCCCGCGACCACGCCGTCACTGACACCTTCCAACGCGCCGACGAGAGCATGTACGCCAACAAACGCGCCAGAAAAGAAGGCAGACAGGACAGGTTTGATTTGTAAATTGCAAAGGAGGTTCTTCGTGTTTTTACAATCCTTGAAACTTCGGAATTTTCGCTGCTTTTCCGAAATGGATATTTCCTTCCGAAACCGGCTTACGGTTGTGGTCGGCGATAATGGAGTGGGGAAATCCACGGTTCTGGAGGCGGCAGCCATTGCTGTAGGGACATTCTCAAACGCCCTCGGAGGCTTGACGAGTTATGGGATTCGGGCAAGTGACGCACACATAAAAACATTTGCCATGGGAAGCACCCTGGACGTGCAACCGCAGTTTCCTGTGGAAATCTCTGCATTTGCGAGGATCGATGGAAGAGAAGTGCGGTGGAAACGAAGCCTCCAATCTGCAAAGGGGCGTGGGAGTCTTGCTCAGGCTAAGGAGCTCGTTGGAATTGCCGAGGAATACCAGGAACGGATGCGGCGGGGGGATGCGAGCCTGCGGCTCCCGCTCATTGCCTACTATGGTACGGGAAGACTTTGGGAACAGTACCGTGAGAAAAGGGGCGAGGTATTTGAAAAAAACAATCGAAGCAACGGTTATATTGACAGTATAGAAGGCTCGGCAAATAACAAGCGGATGATGAAGTGGTTTCAGAAAATGACCCTGCAGGAGCTTCAGAGGGGGAAGTCAATCCCGGAGTTTTCCGCCGTCAAAGGCGCCCTGGAGCGCATTTACGCAGCTATCACTGGATACGAAAAGGTCGAGATTCGCTTTAATCTGGATACCAGCGAGATCGATTTGCTCTATGTTGATAACACAGGGGAAGCGACCCGCATTTCGATGCCGCAGCTTAGCGACGGATACCGGACCACGCTGAGCCTCATCGCGGATATAGCGTATCGGATGGCTGTTTTGAATCCACAGTATTTCGAGCATGTCCTTGACGAGACGGATGGGGTCGTGCTCATCGATGAAATCGACCTGCACCTTCACCCGAAATGGCAGAAAAGAATTCTGAAAGATTTGCTGGAGCTATTTCCAAAGGTGCAATTCATCGTCAGTACCCACGCTCCGGAAGTCATCAATTCCGTAAAGAGCGAATCCGTTATCATTCTGAATAATAAAGAAGCACTTGACGCGGCGGAGGAGACCTTTGGGAAGGATGCAAATGCAATTCTCCGGGAGGTCATGGATGTTTCCACAAGACCGGATGTGATTCGAATGGCGTTTGAGGAAATCTATCAGACCATCGACGAAGGGAAATGGGAGGAGGCAGAACGCAAAATTGGGCTTTTAGAAGAAGAAATAGGAACCAACGATGCCGAACTCAACGCCTGCCGCGTGCGCCTGGCCTCGTCACCGTGATGTGGGCGAATGAAATTTTCGACCCGAAGCATCCGGATACCTTCTTTGAGCCGGTATGAACGAAAGAGCCCCCTTTAGAAGAAGCGAATTTGCGCTTGTGAACGGATGGCTGATATGTCAACCTACATCGGCTTTAACTCTTTGGGAGGAGCTTTTAAAGATGTTTGATATTCGAACAAAAAGCAGTTGAAATTTCTAACTTATAGATGTATAATGGTGTAGCTGGCAAAGCAAGGAGGAAGACTATGCCAAGAGTGAATGAAAGGATTAAAGAGCTAAGAACCCAGCTGCATCTATCACAGGATTATGTTGCAAAGTTTCTGGGCTTAAGCAGATCTACCTACACACAAATGGAGAACGGGAAGCGCAAAGTATTAGCAGATGAAGTGGCGCAGTTAAGCAATTTATTTGGCGTTTCAGCAGACAGCCTGCTGAATGAAACTGCAATGAGCCAGCCGGCCACAATGTTTGCAAGAAGCTTTGAAAGACTTGACGAAAGAGACCAGGCAGAGATCATGAACCTGATCAGATTTAAGGAGCAGGTCAAAGCACAGAGGACTGAGTAATGCAATTTTGGACAGAGGCAAAGCAGTATAATGATCCAGAGACAATGGCTGCGGCTTATCTGGTGAAATACTATGGGAATCAGAAGATAGAATACCCAATAAATCCTTTTAAGATGTTGAAGGATGAGGGTATTCTGTTTTCATTGATGAATTTCAAGAAGCTGGAAGGAGTCTATATACCGGCTTCTTCATCGGAGGATGTCCCGGTAGTTGGTATTAATGCTAACAGGCCGATAACCCGCCAGCGTTATTCTGCTGCCCATGAGCTCTGTCATCATTTCCGAGATGCAGATAAACAGATCTCCTGTCCTATCAATGGTGTCAAGAATGCAGTTGAAAAATTTGCAGAGAATTTCGCCGCGGCTCTTTTAATGCCTATAAATGAGTTGCGAGCTCAAGTGAATAAAAGGAAGAATAGTAACAGGACAATTTCCATGGATGACGTTCTGGAAATCGCTGACTATTTCGGGGTGAGCTTTCAGGCCTGCCTGTTTAGAATTGCATACCGTATTCATGCAATTCCCGGCAATACTGAGGCGGACGAGCTGCGTAAGAGAGCCGCAAAGTATGAACCTGAGAAAAAACGTAAACGCCGGCATATGACATATACCAAGTTGTATGCGGGACTCATTGACTGCTATCAGGAACAACTGGCTTTTAAACCAACAGACTATGCACGCTACGTATTCCAGAATGAATATATTTATAACGACAGCAGAATGGAAGGACTTGACATCACTCTGGAACGGGCTTCAGAAATTGTGACGGATCTCAGGCTTAATATGCAGAACAGTATTTACTGCAGTGTAGATAAAAAAGATGAAGTCTACATGTCGATAGCCGGTCATTATAAAATGTACCAGGAAATATTTGCGGAACCTGTTAAGGATTCTCTGGACGCGTACTATTTGTTTACATTGAATAAGTTCCTATTCTCTCACTATCCGTATCCGGAATTTGGAGGATCTCTACGGCAGAACAACACCCTGGTTCTCGGCGCGAAATTTGAAACGGTTGATTATCATGAAATATTCAACGAGCTTGCAAAAGTGGATGGAGAGGTTCGAGAGTTCTTCTCAAGGAAAAGTGAAATTCCCATGAGTGAATATGTTGAGCATGTGGCTCGTATACATCATAAGATTACGGTTATCCATCCTTTCCCGGAAGGAAATGGAAGAACATCCAGGGCGTTCATGAATGTCCAGCTTGTTCGTGCTGGGATCACGCCGATTTATATAAAGGTCGAGGATAAGAAGGAATATATTGCTGCCTTATCAAGAGCAGATCAGTGTGCCGATTATGATGAACTTTATGAGATTGTCTTCAGGCTAATTATACGCTCATCTGTAAATCTGCAAAAAGAGTGCCTGTTCACAGGTATGTAAAATTGTGAAAAACTTTTCCACCTGTACGGTTGAACACACTAAAAGGAATCTTCTTTCATATAAAAATGGTTGTCATTCTGAGCGAAGCGAAGAATCCCGTAAGTTTTTCGCTACTGTTTAAGGGATTCTTCGTCGCTTCGCTCCTCAGAATGACATAAAACGTTACATTATGGGCTAACCGTACAGTTGGAAAATTCCAACTGTACGGTTGAACGCATGAAAAAGATTCGCTCTCCAGATGAAAGGTTGTCATTCTGAGCGAGACAGAAAACAAGGATTTTTGAGCCAACCGTACAGGCAGAAAAAATCGGATACTCCAAAAGAGGGGATCCGATTTTTTCAGAGTTTATCCAAAAACTTGTTTTGCGATATCGGCACCTTGCTTCGCGTCTTTGGCGTAGAAGTCGGCGCCGATTTTTTTTGCGTACTCGGGGGTGAGGACCGCGCCGCCGACCATGACCTTGCAGGGAACCTTGGCCTCCCGGAGAAGGCGGATGGTGGCTTCCATCGAGCCGAGCGTGGTCGTCATGAGCGCGGAAAGGCCGACGAGCGGGACATTTTTCTCCAGGGTGACCTCGACAATCTTTTCCGGTGGCACGTCCCGTCCGAGGTCGATGACCTCGTAGCCGTAGTTTTCGAGGATGACCTTCACGATATTTTTGCCGATGTCGTGAATGTCTCCCTTCACGGTCGCAAGAAGGATACGGCCGCGGGAGACGGCGGAAGATGATCCGTGTTGCCGGGATTCCTTGTCGTTTTGCTCATCGGACGAAAAACATGTAGAAGAACTGTCATTCTGAGCGAAGCGAAGAATCTCGTCAGGAATGGCTCCATGCTGACGGGATTCTTCGTTACGTTTTATCGGTTCACCCTCATCGTTGGCGGTTCGATTCAGGGATGTCCGAAGATTTTCCTCCTCAGGAGGACGGAAAACGTTCTGCTTTGATTCAATCGTACCGTTAGAAATTTTTTCTTTGATTGCGTCGAAGCACTCCTTCGCGACATCCGCCGCCAGGATGAGCTGGGGCAGAAAGAGCTTGCCCTTCTCAAATTTCTCACCTACCACGTCGAGCGCGGGGATGAGGATGCCCTCGATGATGTCCATGGAGTCGGTCGTCTCCAGAAGCCGGAGGGTTTCCTCTCGACCGGCCGCCTTCATGCCGGTTTCCATGGCTTTTAAAATCGCCTTTCCGGAGGGAGAGGCGAGGGTAGTATCAACCTTGCCCGCCTGGGGAGGAGCTGTGACTTCCGGAATGTTTCCCATGTTCGGAGAATTGGTTTCGTCTGGAGTATGAATATCCGTTATTCCGTAGTTATTGAAGAATACGGATATATCCGAGTTTGGCCGAAGCCCTGCCTTCTGGAACGCTTGCTTTAATAGATAAGCTGTACGGCAGCGCTCACAGTTGCAGTCGGCAAGATGGTTGGCCGGGCGGGTGAGGACAGTTGCTAGAATCGTTGTATTGCCGGTCAGAATGCCCTTGTGTTCTGCAGAGGCGTGTTCGCTTCGAGGAGAAACATTGATTTCACTGCTGTTTCTGGGAGAAGCATTCCCGATGTTTTCGTTTCCAGATGGGAAATTTTTGTTTTCGTTTTCGTGAGAAAAATTCCCGCGGCTCTCATTTTCCGGGGCGGCCGTCGCGGGTATGGCGGCCCCTGTCTTAAAATTTCCTCCGGTAAGCGTTGCGGAGAGGGCAGTGATGGCTCGAAGCGCGTCCTTCAGACGGTCGCGCTCCTCCGTAACCGTACGAAGCTCAGCCTCATTTGCCGGAGCCTTCCGAAGCTCCGCGAGGGCCTCGGCGTCGGTTTTGTGCTCCTGCGCGTAGGTGATGAATTCGAGCGAGTTTTCGTCCTTCCCACAGAGCGCAAGGAAGGAGCGGTAGGCCCACATCATAGAAGAGACGTTGGGGTTCATGATCGGCAGGGTGAGGCCCGCCTGAAGGGCCATCGTAAAGAAGGCCGTGTTCACCGCGCCGCGGGCGGGCAGGCCAAAGGAGATATTGGACACGCCGAGGCAGGTGTTGAGGCCGAGGTGTTCCCGCACCATGCGGACCGCGGAAAGGGTTTCCATCGCGGCCTTCTGCTCCGAGGAGACCGTAAGGACCAGGCAGTCGATGATGACATTTTCCTTCGGGATTCCGTATTTGGCGGCCTCGAAAAGGATTTTTTCTGCTATGGCGAAGCGTTCCTCAGCTATCGGCGGGATGCCATTTTCATCGAGCGTGAGTCCGACGACGGCGGCCCCGTACTTTGCCACGAGAGGCAAAATTCGGTCGAGGACGGCCTGTTCGCCGTTGACGGAGTTGACAATCGGCTTTCCGACGTAGGCGCGGAGGCCGGCTTCCAGGACTTCGGGTTTTGTGGAGTCGAGCTGGAGCGGAACATCGGTCACGGACTGGAGGGCGCGGATGACCTTCACCATCATGTCCTTCTCGTCGATGCCGGGAGCGCCGACGTTGACGTCCAGGATGTCCGCACCGGCCTCGACCTGCTCGATCGCCTGGCGGAGGATGTAGTCCATGTCGCCCGAGGCGAGGGCTTCGCGGAATCGCTTTTTCCCGGTGGGATTGATGCGCTCGCCGATGATGCGCGGGCGGTCCACCGTGACCGTGCGGGTCGCGGAGCAGAGGGTGAGGAGCGGGAGGGTGGCAGGGTTTCTGTCATCCTGAGAAGCGGAGCGACGAAGGATCTCGTCGCATGTGGACAAAACCTTGGGGGATTCTTCGCTATGCTCAGAATGACAGGCTGGAGGCAGGGATTCTTCGCTTTTCATCATTCCCATCGCCGTAGGCGATATAGTTCTGGGATGTCGCCATGCGACGCGCTCATATGTATCGATGAGGCTTCGAAGCCCCTTGATATAGGAAGGATCGGTCCCGCAGCAGCCGCCAAGGATGCGCGGCCCGAAGGGGAGCATTTGCCGGACGGCCTCGACAAATTCGTCGGGCGTGATGTCGTAGGTATTTGTTACGGGGTCGGGGAGGCCGGCATTCGGCTTTACGATGATCGGAAGGCGCGTCCATTTGCCTATCTCTTCAACGATGGGCAGAAGCTCGCGCGGGCCGAGGGAACAGTTGACGCCGAGGGCATCGACGCCGAGGCCTTCGAGGGTCAGGCACATGGCCGGGACGGAGACGCCGGTGAAGGTTCGCCGGTTCTCCTCGAAGGTCATCGTCACGAAAACGGGCAGGTCGCTGTGCTCTTTTGCGGCAAGAACCGCCGCCTTCGTCTCCTGAAGGTCCGTCATGGTCTCGATAATCACGAGGTCCGCGTACTTGCCGGCTTCCACAATCTCGGAGAACAGGTCGTAGGCTTCCTCGAAGGTGAGCGTCCCGGTCGGGGCCAGGAGCTGCCCGAGCGGGCCGATATCGAGGGCAACGAGAGTGCCCGCGCCTGCTTCCTCGACCGCCTGCCTCGCAAGCCTTATGGCTGCCTGCACAAGTTCAGAGACGGAATAGGAGGTATTTTCCAGCTTCAGACGGTTCGCGCCGAAGGTATTTGCATAAATCACATCGGAGCCGGCCTCGATATAGCCTTTGTGCAGGCGCAGGATCCACTCCGGACGCTCGATATTTAAGGTTTCCGGAATCGTGCCGAGCGGCATTCCGAAACGCTGCAGCATCGTGCCCGTGCCGCCGTCCAGTAGAAGCATCCCGGTTTTCAAATGTTCGCGAAGGTTCATGATGGCCTCCTTGGAAATTTTTCGAGCTGTGCGGGTGAACGCATAAAAGAGGTTCACTTTTTGAGGTGCACATAGAGACAAAGTGGACGTGGGGACAGGTCACATGTGCGCGTAGGGTTTAAAACCACTTACGCCCCATCCCCTTCAGATCTTCACTGCTGTTGACAAGATTCTTCGCTTCGCTCAGAATGACAAGTCTTTCATATGGAAGGTGACTTCGTTTCATGTGTTCAAACGCCCAATTGGAATTTTTTACCCCTTGGAACGCGGGGACTGACGGCGTTTCTTCTTAATTATATAGGTGTTTTGGCCAGAGGAAGAAGTGCTGGAGGGTGCCCTTGATGGAGGCGTGCTTGTCGGCGAGGGAGACCACCCAACCCTCCTTGGACATAGGAACGTGGAAGGAGATGGGAAACATATGGTAGCGGATTGCGTCCTCGGTCTTCTTGTCCAGGCCGGAGATGAGCTTCCTCGTCTCCACAACGGACGCGCCCGGATGCTTTCTATAGCACTGGTAGTTGTTCTTATAGAGGGCATGCCGATTGATAATGCCGAGGTCGTGACAGAGGGAGGCGACGATGATTCTTTTCCGATCCGTCTCAATGCCCATTTTCTGGAGCCAGCGCTGGAGCTTTAAAGCCTCCTTCTCCACTTCCAGCGTATGCATGCCCACGGTGGTGTCAAAATGATGCTTCTGGCTCATCCCCTTCTGAAAAAGGTCGGAAGAGGTAATTGCGTAGCGAAGCTCGTCCTCCGTGGCCGTCGCATAGGGGATGGGAGCATTTGTCGAGGTATCCTTTTTGAACGTTTCGTTTTTCAATTTCCGAACCCTCCTATGCGGATAATGAATTTCTTAAGTCGGAATTTCTGGTGACCATAACCGCCCGGTGGCGGTTTTCGTTGTCTCTGGAAATGATACTTGCTAAATCATAACATTTAAATTGCAAGTGGGCAAGAAGGAAGAAGGGGACATTTTATGAAGATTTTGAGAATTTTGAGAAGGTTACTGTTCAGCTCCTCTGCTTTTTTCATAAAAGGTGCTGAATAAGAAAAGGAAGGCTTAGGGCTTAAGCTGCCAAAATGCTTGCGTTAAGCTTAAAACTCTGAAAAAGGAATTCAAAGCTTAACATACGTGGGCTGGCTGGTAGCAAGATAAGCTTAAAACCTCCAAAAAGGAATTATGAGCTTAACATACGAGGGCTGTCTGGTTGCAAGTTAAGCTTAAAATCTAGAAAAAGGTATTATGAGCTTAACATAAGAGGGCTGTCTGGTTGCAAGATAAGCTCAAAACCCCGAAAAAGGAATTATGAGCTTAACATATAAGGACTGGCTGGTAGCAAGATAAGCTTAAAACCTCGAAAAAGGAATTATGAGCTTAACATATAAGGAATGGCTTGTTGCCAGATAAGCTCAAAACCTCGAAAAAGGGATTTTGAGCTTAAAAACGTCGGGTGGCCGGATGGAGGATAAAAGGGGAGTTACATTGTAACCTGAGAAGAAAAGAAAAAGCAAAAATATCCAAAATAGGTAGTGATTTTTTGGCGTATTTTTGGTATTATGAATAAGATTCTATTGGTTTTGAGTCATTCTTTATGACGGGAGGAAACTGTATGCTGTTTGACTCACTGGATAAGATTAAACGTAACTCCATTGTCTCGGCAATCCTTCTGATTGCCCTTGGAATATTGATTCTGCTGTGTCCGCAGGTCTATGTTCCGTCCATGATGCTCCTCTTCGGATACGCACTGATCGTGGTTTCGATCGTGCTCCTTCTTGATTTTATTGCAAGCAAGAGGACGTTGATGGATTATGTATGGTTTGTCCTTGCACTGGTGATTCTCATTGTCGGAATCTGCGTCCTGGTCTCCCACGGCGACATCATGTTCGTTCTGGCCGTGCTGTTCGGCCTCTTCCTGATCTTTGATGGAACCCGGACGATGGTTCACTCCTTCACCTATGCCCGCCGCTCGCAGCGTAAGGGCTGGTGGATTCTGTCCATCCTCTCCGGCCTTCTGATTCTTGCCGGTATCGCCGTCCTGTGGCATCCCTTTGTCCATGACGCCAATACCATGATGAAGGTTGTCGGCGCGACGATTCTGTTCTCGGCCCTGGTCAGCTGCCTCCGCCTCATTTGGACGTGGCCGATTAAGAAAGAAGCTTGACGGCTCTGGTTCATACGGCCACTCGTATTTTCTGCGATAAGTAAGACAGGATATGTCAAATGGACAACGACAGGAATTTCCATCCGGAAGCCCCCATATGGGAGGCGCCGGACATTTGCCACATAGAGCGTACAAATGTGTAAGCGTGTGGCGTTAAAAGAATCTACAGACGAGGAGAAATGGATTATGGCAAGGAACAAAGCAAAAAATAAGAACACCCCAGAAGAAGCTCCCATTCCGGCAAATGTAAACCCGGAGGAGCTGGAGAAGATTAAGCAGGAGCTTGCGGAGAACCGGGAGGATCCGAGCGAGAGCGTTACGAAAATGAGCGACCGTTTCAAGGCCAAGATCGCGAAGGAATTGAACGACTACCGTCGTCGGGAGAAAACGCGCCTGGCCGAGATGATGAGCATCTTTTCCGCGCACAATTTCTATGCAAATGGCTTCACCCCGGTGGAGCTTCGTACGACGCTGGAAGACCTCGGCCCGACGTATGTCAAGATCGGCCAGATCATGTCGAGCCGCACGGACCTTCTGCCGGAGAGCTACTGCAAGGAGCTGGAAAAGCTTCGCCAGACCGTGAAGCCGCTCGATTCGGAGATCGCGCGGGCGGTCATCGAGGAGGAGACCGGCAAGACCATCGACGAGCTCTACAGCGAGTTTAGGGATGAGCCGCTGGGTTCAGCCTCCATCGGGCAGGCGCATTACTGCGTGCTCAAGGACGGCACACCGGTCGTCACCAAGGTGCAGCGGCCCCTTATTGCCGACATGATGCACAAGGACTATGAACTCTTGAAGAAGCTGGGCGGGCTCCTCGGAGCTGTCTCCACCGCCGAACCGGGCGAGGATAGCATGGACCTTGTCTCGATCGTCGAGGAGCTGGAGAAGGTCACGGACGAGGAACTGGATTTCCGCATCGAGGCCGCCAACACCAAGTTCTTCAAGGAAAACTGCATCGAGGACGAAAATGTCGTTAACTGTCCGACCGTGATTGACGAGCTGACGACCGAGCGCATTTTCACGATGACCTTCGTGGACGGCTATTCCGTCTCCAAGAAGAGCCGCCTTGTGGAGGAGGGCTATGACCCGAGCGCGATCGGCGCGGCCCTCGTCAACAACTTCGTCCACCAGGTGCTGGACGTGGGCACCTTCCATGCGGACCCGCACCAGGGCAACATCATGGTGAGCCACGGTGTTCCCTACTGGATTGATTTCGGCATGGTCGGCCATGTCTCGAACAAGGATATCGACAGCATCCAGAACCTGGTGCTGGCCCTCCTCGATGGGGATGCCGAGAGCCTCGTGAGCGTGGTCATGGGCATGGGTGCCGCTTCGCCGAAGACGAACCGCGACAAGTTGGCGGAGGATGCCCGCGTGATGCTGGAAAAATATGCGGGGACGACCGGGATTTCGGACATGGATATCACCGTCCTCTTTACCGAGATTGGCGATTTGGCATCCAAGCACAATATCAAGATGCCCGGCCAGTATACGATGCTGGTCCGCTCGCTTCTTGCCATCGAGGGCGTGATTGAGCAGCTTTGCCCGGAGCTGAACCTCTTCGAGATTCTCTCGACGAAGCTTGCGGAGAGGATGAAGAATAATTTCAACCTCAAGAACACGCTGCTCGATGTCGGCAAGGAGCTTCTGAGCACTGGAAAACGGGCGACCAAGATTCCGGGACTCGTCGCGGAGACGCTGAACGGGCTTTCCAAGGGCAAGACGAAGATTAACTTTGAACTCACGGGCTTTGAGGAGCCGGCGGGAGCCCTTGGGGACTTCACGCGGAACCTTGTCCTGATCGTCATCGCCTGCGTGCTTTTCATCGGTTCCTGTATGCTCGCGAGCGTCCCGCTGCAGCCGCTGACCTCTACCGGCATGCCGCTAATCGCCCTCGCTATCATGCTCTTCTCGATTGGCCTTGGCATTTTCGCAGTCCGTAGGCTGATGAAGAAGAAGAAATAAAATGGTTTCGCTACAGAACAGGTGACCCAGGGTCTTTTCTGCAAAGGCGACAGGGGAATTTTAAAGAAGGAGGCGGCAGATAGGTATGTCTACAAATGATGCAAAAAAGCCGGAGGTCATCCGGGATGAACGGGGAGTGTCCCTGCTTAAAAAGAGGCGCAGCGGACTTTTGGGTATTTTGTTTAGCCCGATGGGCGTGGTGCTTCTGCTTCTTGCGCTCGGCATCGTCATCATCGTGACGGTCATGCTCTGGCTTACAGATTTTCTCGTCCAGAGCGTCGTGGTTGGTTTATTGATTCAGATTGTTGCAATTGTATATATATTGAATTCTGATTCGGACGCCACGTCAAAAATGGCCTGGCTACTCGTCATAACGGTATTTCCCATCATCGGCGTGATGTTCTACATTTTCATCAATTCGAATCTGGGGATGCGCACCATGAAGAAACGCGCGAACCAGCTTGTAAACGAGAACCTGCACGCGGTGCGCCAGGACAAGAAGGTGGTGGAACAGGTCAGGAAGGAAGATGTTGGCACCATGCAGGTTGCCAGCTACATGGCCGACAACGGCTGTCATCCGATTTGCGCAAATACGACCGTCAAATACTATCCCCTTGGTGAGCAGAAATGGGCGGATCTTCTGGAAGACATGAAGAAGGCGGAGAAGTTCATTTTCCTGGAGTACTTCATCGTTGAGGAAGGCCTCATGTGGGGGAAAATGCTGGAGATTATGGAGGAGAAGGCAGCGAAGGGCGTGGACGTCCGCTTCATTTACGACGGAACCTGCGAGTTCGTCCTCGTTCCCAGGAATTACCCGAAGCTCCTTGCGGGCATCGGTATCAAGGCGAAGCCATTTGCCAGACTGATGCCTCTCGTCTCGTCCTCCTACAACTACCGTAACCACCGGAAGATTGCCGTCATTGACGGCAAGGTGGCTTACACCGGCGGCGTCAATCTGTCGGATGAGTACATCAACGCCAAGGAGGTGTTCGGACACTGGAAGGATACCGCGGTCCGTCTCGAAGGGCCGGCGGTGGATCCCTACACCCTGCTCTTCCTGGAGGATTGGTGCCTTGAAGAGGAGGAATACACCCCTGTGGACCGTTCCTTCCTCGGAAAGAGCGTTCCGCAGCAGGCAAATGGCTACGTGATTCCGCTTGGCGAGTCTCCGCTTGATGACGAGCGGTGCGCGGAAAATGTCTACATCGACTTCCTGAACCGCGCGAAGAAGTATGTGTATATTATGAGTCCGTACCTCATCCTGGACGGGGAGCTGGAAAATGCCCTCTGCTTCGCGGCACGGCGGGGCGTGGACGTAAGGCTTGTCATGCCGGGCGTCCCGGACAAGGCGGCGGTCTACTGGCTTGCCTGGACTTACTTCCACAAGCTGACGCAGGCGGGCGTCAAGATTTTCACCTACACACCGGGCTTTGTCCACGCCAAGGTCTTCCTCTCCGACGACGAGCGGGCCTTTGTCGGGACCATCAACCTCGACTACCGGAGCCTCTACCACCACTTCGAGTGCGGGGCCTATCTCTACAAGACGGACTGCATCGCCGACATCAAGGCCGATTTCGTAGATACGCTCAGCAAATGCGAGCTTGTGACGGAGGAGCGTATCGAGAAACGCAGCCTGCCGAGCAAGATTATCGGCCCGCTGGCACGGATCATTGCTCCGCTGCTGTAAAAAGAATGTTATTGTAAAGCCAAAAACCCCACCGATTCACGTAGAGTGAAACGATGGGGTTTTTTCTTTGTAAAAAATTCGTCCTCTTGCCTCCCCCTCCAGGGGGAGGTGGCACGGCGTATACCCTCTCAGTCAGTGCCTCCGGCACTGACAGCTCCCCC
>CADCQU010000313.1 GCA_902803635.1 uncultured Lachnospiraceae bacterium
ATGTGGGCGGGGGCATTTGTCCCGTACTTTGCGAGGAGCTTCACGATGGCGGAGCCGACGATCGCCCCGTCCGAGAGGGCGGCCATTTGCCGGGCCTGCTCCGGGGTGGAGATGCCAAAGCCGATGGCGCAGGGGGTGTCCGTGGTCTCCCGGACAACCTTCATGATGGAGGCAAGGTCGGTCGTGATCTCGCTCCGTGTCCCGGTGACGCCGAGGCTGGAGACGAGGTAGAGGAAGCCGTCCGCCTCCTTCGCGATCATGGAAATGCGGTCGTTCGAGGTCGGCGCGATGAGGGAGATGAGGTCGACACCGTACTTTTTGCAGAACGGCAGGAACTCGTCCTTCTCCTCGAAGGGAATGTCCGGCAGGATGAGGCCGTCGATGCCGATGTCCTTGCAGGTCGCGATGAATTTCTCCGCGCCGTAGGAAAAGACCACGTTCGCGTAGGTCATGAAGACCATCGGGACGGAAATGTCCGCGCGGAGCCGCCGGACCATCTCGAAAATGTGGTTCGTCCGGACGCCGCTGGTCAGGGCGCGAAGGCTGGCCGCCTGGATGACGGGACCCTCCGCCGTGGGGTCCGAGAAGGGGATGCCCAGCTCGATGAGGTCCGCGCCATTTGCCACCATCTCGCGGACAGCCGCCTCGGTGGTCGCAAGGTCCGGATCCCCGCAGGTGATGAAGGGGATGAATGCTTTTCCGTTTGCAAATGCCTTTTTAATGTTACTCATGGATGTCCTCCCCTCTGTAACGCGCGATCGCGGCGCAGTCCTTGTCGCCCCGGCCGGAGACGGTGACGACGAGGAGCTTGTCCTTGGCAAGTGTGGGCGCGAGCTTCATGGCGTGGGCGATGGCGTGGGCAGACTCGATGGCCGGGATAATGCCCTCGGTCCGCGCGAGGTATTCGAAGGCGCCCACCGCCTCCTCGTCCGTGATGGCCACGTACTCGGCACGGCCGATGTCGTGCAAATGGGCGTGCTCGGGGCCGACGCCGGGATAATCGAGGCCCGCCGAGATTGAATAGACCGGGGCAATCTGGCCGTCGTCGTCCTGGCAGAAATACGATTTCATGCCGTGGAAAATGCCGAGGCGGCCCGTGGAGATCGTGGCAGCAGTCTCTAAGGTATCGATTCCCCGGCCGGCCGCCTCGCAGCCGATGAGCCGGACATTTGCATCCTCAATAAAATGGTAGAAGCTGCCGATGGCGTTGGAGCCACCGCCGACACAGGCGAGGACCGCGTCCGGAAGCCGCCCCTCCTTTTCAAGCATCTGTTCCTTGATCTCGCGGGAAATGACGGCCTGGAAATCGCGGACGATGGTCGGGAAAGGGTGCGGGCCCATGACGGAGCCCAGGCAGTAGTGCGTGTCGCTGATGCGCGTCGTCCACTCCCGCATAGCCTCCGAGACGGCGTCCTTGAGCGTGGCGGTCCCTGTCTTCACCGGGATGACCGTGGCCCCGAGGAGCCGCATGCGGTAGACGTTGAGGGCCTGCCGGATGGTATCCTCCTCGCCCATGAAGACCACGCACTCCATGCCGAAGAGGGCCGCCGCCGTCGCCGTCGCGACCCCGTGCTGGCCCGCGCCGGTCTCCGCGATGAGGCGGGTCTTGCCCATTTTCTTGGCGAGGAGCGCCTGGCCGAGGACGTTGTTGATCTTGTGCGCCCCGGTGTGGTTCAGGTCCTCGCGCTTTAGGTAAATCTTCGCCCCGCCAAGGTCCCGGGTCATCTTCTCGGCAAAATAGAGGCGCGAGGGACGGCCGGCGTACTCGTTGAAGAGCTCCGAGAGCTCCCGGTTAAAGTCCGGGTCGTCCTTAAAGTGCAGGTAGGCTTTTTCCAGTTCGATCACGGCGTTCATCAGGGTTTCCGGGATGTACTGCCCGCCGTGGATGCCAAATCTTCCTCTGCTCATAGTGTTCCTTTCTCTCAATATGTGGTTGTCCTTACCGCCCGCACGGCGGCGAGGATTTTTTCGGGGTCTTTTTTGCGGTTGCTCTCGACACCGGAGGAGATATCCACGCCCGCCGGGCGGAGCCTTTGGATGGCCTCCGGGATGTTCTCCGGGGTCAGCCCGCCCGCAAGGAGAAAGGGGCGGGGAAACGAAGTGACCAAAGACCAGTCAAAGCAGGCTCCCGTTCCGTAGCCGTTGTCGAGAAGGACTGCATCTGCGGGGGAGGCCTCCGCCGAAAGAAGGTCCGCCGCCTCCCGCACCCGGAACGCCTTCCAGACGCGGCAGCCGGTTTCCTCCCGGAGCCGCCGGATATAGGCCTCGTCCTCATGCCCGTGAAGCTGGCAAATGGCGGGCCGAAGCCGTCTTGCCGCGGCGACCACCTTCTCCAGGGGCTGGTCCACGAAAACGCAGACGGCCTCGATGTCCGGATGGAGGCGGCTTCGCAAATGCTCCGCCTGGTCGAGGGTAAGGTTGCGGTGGCTCTTTGGAAAATGCAGGATGAAGCCCGCATAGTCGGTACGCGCCGTATTTACGTAGTCGATATCTTCCTCTCGAAATAAACCACAGACTTTGATTTTCGTCATCGGGAAGCCTCCCGCATTTGCCGAAGGAGCTGTCCCTTATCGGGGGCGCGCATGAGGGCCTCTCCGATGAGAACCGCGTCCGCACCGGCATTTGCCAGAAGACGGACATCCTCCGGGGTGCGCACGCCGCTCTCCGCGACGTAGAGGACATTTGCCGGAATCTTGTCGCGCAGGCGGGAGGCGTTGGCAAGGTCCACGGAGAAATCGTGGAGGTTCCGGTTGTTGACACCGAGCATCCGGGCGCCGGCGCGGACGGCCATCGCAATCTCGTCGGCATCGTGCGTCTCGACGAGGGCCGCGAGTCCGAGATCCTCGCAAAGGTGAAGGTGCGCTTGCAGGGTCTTCTCATCAAGGAGCGCGCAGATGAGGAGCACGCAGTCGGCTCCCAGGCAGCGGGCCTCGTAGAGCTGGTAGGCGTCCACCACGAAGTCCTTACGGAGCATCGGGAGGTGCGCATTTGCCCGGATTTCCCAGAAAATGGCGTCGGAGCCGAGGAACCACCTGGGCTCGGTGAGGACGGACAGGGCGTCCGCGCCCGCCGCCTCGTAGTCCGCCGCGATTTCACGGTACGCAAAGTCCGGGTCAATGAGTCCCTTGGAGGGGGAGGCTTTTTTAACCTCGCAAATGAAGCTGAGGGATGGCCGCGCGATCGCCTCGTAGAAGGAGCGGCCATTTCCCGGACCGAGGAGGAGGGCATGCTCCCGTACTTCCGAAAGAGGGAGCGTTTTTTGAGCCTCCCCCACCCTTTTTCTTGCATACTCCGCAATTGTTTCCAGAATTGTCATAATTTTTACGCCTCCGGACGGTTGCTGACCTCGATGACCTTCTCGAGGGTGGCGGTCGCCTTGCCGGAATCGATCAAATGCGCGGCGAGCGCGATGCCGTCCTGTATGTTCTCGGCCTTGCCGCCAATGTAGAGGGAGGCGCCCGCATTGAGGAGGGTCGCGTCACGCTTCGGGCCGGCCTCGCCCCGCAGGATCGCCCGCGTGATCGCGGCATTTTCCTTCGGCGTACCGCCCTTGAGGTCCTCCTTCGTGCAGCGGCTGAAGCCGAAACGCTCCGGCGTGATGACAGAGGTGCGGTACCAGCCGTCCTTGATCTCGCAAATGGTCGTGGGCGCGCTGAGGGAGATTTCGTCCAGCTTGTCCTGCCCGTAGACGACCATGCCCCGGCGAACCCCGAGGCTGATGAGCACCCGCGCCAGCGGCTCGACAAGGTACTCGTCGTAGACCCCGAGAAGCTGCATGACCGGAGTGCCCGGATTGGTCAGGGGTCCCAGAATATTGAAGACCGTGCGGAAGCCCAGCTCGCGGCGGATGGGGCCGACGTACTTCATGGAGCTGTGGTATTCCTGCGCAAAGAAGAAGCAAAAGCCCGCCTCCCGCAGAAGCTCCTTGCACTTTTCCGGGCTCTGGCGGATGTTGACGCCGAGCGCCTCAAGGCAGTCCGCCGTCCCGCACTGGGAGGAGGCCGCCCGGTTGCCGTGCTTGCCGACCTTCATGCCGCCGGCGGCCGCAATGAGGGCCGACGTCGTGGAGATGTTGAAGCTGTGCGCGTTGTCGCCGCCGGTTCCGACAATCTCAAAAAGCTCCATGCCGGTATCGACGCGGGTTGCGTGGTCGCGCATCGCCGCCGCGCAGCCCGCGATCTCGTCGGTCGTCTCCGCCCGCGCACTCTTGGTGGAGAGGGCCGCGAGGAAGGCCGCGTTCTGTGTCGCGCTCGTCTCGCCGCTCATAATCTCGTTCATAACCGCATAGGCCTCGTCGAAGGTGAGGTCATTCTTGCTCACAATCTTGACAATCGCTTCCTTAATCATTTCTATATCCTCCCGTGTAGAAAGTAATGAATATTTTTCCATCTGTACGGTTTGCTCAAAAAGTAACGTTTTTTGTCATTCTGAGGTGCGTCGCACCGAAGAATCCCGTCAACAGCAGCGAAAAAACAAAGGGGACGGGGAGCAGGTGTATTGGGTCCCTGTGCGCACCATCATAATGAAAGAAAGTTCCGCAGCATCGTCTTCCCGTCGGGGGTCAGGATGGATTCCGGGTGGAACTGTACCCCGTAGATGGGATATTCTCTGTGCGCGACGGCCATCACCTCGCCGTCCGTCGTGACGGCGGTGACCTCTAATTCCTCCGGCAGCGTGGCCGGGTCCGCGGCGAGAGAGTGGTATCTTGCGACCGGCGCGGTTTCCGGGCAGTCCCGGAAGAGCGGGCAGGTTCTGGCAAATGTAACCACTGACTGTTTTCCGTGCATGAGCTCCTTCGCATAAGTGATGTCCGCACCGAAGGCCGCGCAAATGGCCTGGTGGCCGAGGCAGACGCCAAGGAGCGGGGTTTCCTTTCCAAGGCTTCGCACCGCCTCGATGATGATGCCGGCATCCTCCGGCCGGCCGGGGCCGGGGGAGAGGATGATGCGGTCGGGATGCAGGGCGCGGATCTCCTCGACGGAGAGCTCGTCATTCCGGATCACCCGGATGTTGGGCTCCAGCTCCCCGATCATTTGATACAGATTATAGGAAAAACTGTCATAATTATCGATTAAAAGTACCATCATTCCACCTCCCCGGCCTTTTCCAGTGCCTGCAGAACCGCCCTGGCCTTGTTCATGCACTCGTCAAATTCCTTCTCCGGCACGGAGTCCGCGACGATGCCCGCTCCGGAGCGGACGAAGACCTTGCCATTTTTCTTGTAGGCGATGCGGATCGCGATGCAGGTGTCCATATTTCCGGAAAAATCGATATAACCAATCGCGCCCCCGTAGATCCCGCGCTTGTTGTCCTCCAATTCCGCGATGAGCTGGCAGGCGCGGATCTTTGGCGCCCCGGAGAGGGTTCCCGCGGGGAGCACGGCGGCCACCGCGTCGAGCGCGTCCTTGTCGTCCCGGATTTCGCCGCGCACCGTCGAGCCGATGTGCATGACGTGCGAAAACCGCTCCACAGAGCGAAGCTTTTCCACCGTAACGCTCCCGAATTTGCTGATCTTCCCGAGGTCGTTCCGGCCAAGGTCCACCAGCATGTTGTGCTCCGCGAGCTCCTTCTCATCCGCAAGCAGCTCCGCTTCGAGCAGAAGGTCCTCCGCCTCCGTCTTTCCGCGCGGCCGCGTGCCGGCGAGCGGGAAGGTGTGCAGGATGCCGTCCTTTAGCTTGACGAGGGTTTCCGGGGAAGCACCCGCGACCTCGACGTCCGTCCCCGAAAAATAGAACATGTACGGGGAGGGGTTGATGGTCCGAAGGAGGCGGTAGGTATTGAGAAGGCTCCCCTCGAACGGGGCCGCAAGGCGGTTGGAGAGCACGATCTGGAAAATGTCCCCTTCGTGAATATGGTGTTTCGCCTGCTCGACCATTTGACAGAACTTTTCTTTGGCAAAGAGTGGGGTCACCGGGCCGGTCAGCCTTCCTGCGGGCTCCTGCATTTTCCGGCCGTTTCGAAGGAGGCTGGCAAGCTCCTCAAGCTCCCGCGCCGCATTTGCATAGCCCTCCGACAGATTTTCCAGCTTCATGTTGACGATGAGGACGATCTTCTGCCGGACGTTGTCGAAGGCGATCACCTTGTCAAAGAGCATGAGGTCCACGTCCTTGAAGGCCTCGGTATCCTGCACCTTGCAGCGAACGGCCGGCTCGCTGTAGGAGAGGAAATCGTAGGAAAAATAGCCGACGAGCCCGCCGGTAAAGGGCGGAAGCTCCGGCAAATGCGGGCTCCTGTAGTCTGCAAGGATTCCCCGCAGAAGCTCCGAAGGGTCGCCCGAGGCATTTGTCTGCCGACCGTCGGCGTAGCGGATGCTCGTTTGGCCCTCCATGCAGGTAAATTCCATTGTGGGTTCATATCCGAGGAAGGAATAGCGACCCCAGGTTTCATTTGCCCGCGCCGACTCCAGAAGATAGCAATGCCTCGAAACTCCCTTCAGGATGCGCATGACTTCAATCGGCGTCGTAAAATCGGACAAAAGCTCGCAGTAGACGGGAAAGACCCTGTACCCGCCGTCCTTCGCTACTTCCTCAATTCTCCCAAGCTCAGGCAATATTTTCATGCTCCACCTCCCAATTCCCATGGTTACTCTGTTCAGGTAGCCCCTAAAATCGTATTGTTTTTCCTCGTGAAGGGCTTGTCATTCTGAGCGAAGCGAAGAATCCCGTAAGTTTTATCGCAAAGTTAACGGGATTCTTCGTCGCTTCGCTCCTCAGAATGACAGAGCCGAGGAGCCACCTAAACCGCAACATCCCATGTGTGCTTCCGTGAAAACAATAAAAAACGTCCTTGACAGATTTTGACAATCTATCAAGGACGAATAGCTTGCACTATAGTTATACTATCCGCGGTGCCACCTTGTATTCACGGAAAATCCGTGCGCTTTCTTTTGGATACCAACATATCCATGGCAGGTAACGTCTGCCTTCCACGTCGCAAGATACTCAGAGACAAATGCATGCAAATGTTTGCAAATGTCTGCATTTGTTTCCTTTGTCTGCGCCCTCCGGAGTCCATTCAGCGAAGCTTCTCATACCGCAATCCCACCGCCTGCGGCTCTCTTGGATGAGGGAGGACATCGCCTACTCACTCTCCTTCAACGGTTTTTTATGAAATTGCAATTACCATATCACAAAAGAAAGTGGAATGCAAGACGAAAATCGATAGTTTTGCGCTTTAAAGAATTAAAGCAAAAAATCTTGACAGGGGCGGGGAAGGCTTGTATAATAGCAAAAAATGTCAAGGGCGACGTTTTTGGATTGCAGTTTACGAAAGA
>CADCQU010000314.1 GCA_902803635.1 uncultured Lachnospiraceae bacterium
AGTACGCCAACGCCTACCCCCACGAGTACGCCGACGCCTACCCCCACTAATACGCCGACACCTACTCCGATCCTTGCGGAATCGATTACCATGAGTAAGACGACGGCCACCGTCTACACGGGGAAGACCCTGCAGCTTACGGCCACGGTTCGTCCGTCAAATGCCGTGGATGCCGCCGTTACCTGGAAATCGGGCGATACGTCCATCGCGACGGTCTCGAAGAAGGGCTTGGTGTCCGCGAAAAAACCAGGGACGGTGACCATCCGGGCTATGACGGCGGGTGGCCTCAAGGCTTACTGTAAGGTGACGGTCACGGCCGTGCAGGTTTACCAGTGCGTAAAGGGGAGCATTTGCCGCTACACGACGAGCCTGTCGCTTGCAAAATCGCTGAAGGCGAAGGGGTACACGGCCACGAAGGCCTTCCTTGCCGAAGGTAATTCGACCTTGCCGGTCTACCAGGTCTACACGGAAAAAACAAAGAGTTTCCAATACACAACAGACCGCGCATTTGCCATAAAGAAAAAGAAGGCAGGCAGCAAGGTGGAGGTGGCCTTCTACGCCGCCGCCTCCGGAGGAACGCCGGTTTACGAGCTGGTCAAATCCTCGACCTACCGCTACACGACCAGCAAGACGACCGCCAAGAAGCTGAAAAATGCAAAATATACCTACAAAGGCGTGGCATGGAACGCGCCTAAGGGGTAAATTAGTGGTCATAAAAACAATTCGGGCATCTGCGGGTGCCCGAATTTTTTACTTGCAAACAAATGTTCTATATGTTATAATGCGGTTCGAAAGAAGGAAGAGGAACAGCCGAGGGAAGGCGGCTTCCCGAAATGACAACTGGAGGAGAATCGGAAGATGGCAAGTCAGGAAACCTACACGGGGCAGAGCATCCGGGTTCTGGAAGGGCTGGAGGCGGTGCGGCAGCGCCCCGGGATGTATATAGGAAGCACCTCCCGCAAGGGGCTGAACCATTTGGTATTTGAAATCGTGGACAACTCCGTCGACGAGCATCTGGCGGGGTATTGCGACCGCATTTGCGTGACCCTGGAAAAGGACGGCTCCTGCACGGTGTCGGACAACGGCCGCGGCGTGCCCGTGGACATGCACGAGAAGGGCGTCCCGGCGGCGCGGCTCGTCTACACGACCCTGCACGCGGGCGGCAAATTCGACAATGACGTTTACAAGACCTCGGGCGGCCTCCATGGCGTCGGCTCGTCGGTCGTGAACGCCCTCTCGGTCTGGATGGACGTGAAAATCTGCCGCGGCGGGTATATCCACCACGACCACTATGTGCGGGGCGTACCCGACATTGCGCTTGTGAACGGCCTTCTGCCGACCCTTGGGCGCACGAAGGAGACCGGAACGACGGTGGCCTTTTTGCCCGACCCGGAGATTTTCGAGGTTACGCGCTTCTCGGCGACCGAGGTGCGCTCGCGCCTCCATGAGACGGCCTATCTCAATCCGGGCCTTACCATCGTCTTCCGCGACGAGCGGAAGGACGAGCCGGTGGAGGTCACTTACCACGAGCCGGAGGGGCTCGTTGGCTACCTTCGGGAAATGAACAAGAGCTCTGAGCATTTGACGGAGCCGATCCTCCTGGAGGGGCGCGAGGAGGGCATCGAGGTGCAGGTCGCCCTCCAATATGTGAACGAGTTCCATGAGAACGTCCTCGGCTACTGCAACAACATTTATAATGCCGACGGGGGTACGCACATCACGGGCTTCAAGACCGCATTCACGCAGGTCATGAATGGCTATGCGCGGGAACTGGGAGTCCTCAAGGAGAAGGATGCGAATTTCACCGGCGCCGAGATTCGAAACGGCATGACGGCCGTCGTGAGCGTCAAGCATCCGGATCCGCGTTTTGAGGGGCAGACCAAGACCAAGCTGGACAACCCGGATGCCTCCCGCGTGGTGGCGAAGGTTGTCTCCGAGGTCGCGCCGCGCTTCTTCGACCGGAACATCGATACCCTGCAGAAGGTCCTCGCCTCCGCCGAGAAGGCCGCGAAGATCCGCAAGGCTGAGGAGAAGGTGCGGACGAATTTGCTTACGAAGCAGAAGTTTTCATTTGATACAAATGGAAAACTCGCGAACTGCATTTGCAAGGACCCCTCCAAATGCGAGATCTTTATCGTGGAGGGGGACTCCGCCGGCGGCTCCGCGAAGACCGCTCGCGACCGCAACACGCAGGCCATTTTGCCCATCCGCGGCAAGATTCTCAACGTGGAGAAGGCCAGCATCGACAAGGTGCTGGCAAATGCTGAAATCAAGACGATGATTACGGCCTTTGGCTGCGGCTTTTCGGAGGGCTACGGAAATGATTTCGACATTTCCAAGCTCCGCTATGACAAGATTATCATCATGGCCGATGCCGACGTGGATGGCGCCCACATCGGCACGCTTCTTCTGACGCTTTTTTACCGGTACATGCCGGAGCTCATCGGCGAGGGGCACGTCTATGTCGCGATGCCGCCGCTCTACAAGGTGGTGCCGCAGAAGGGTGAGGGCGTCTATCTTTACGACGATAAGGCCCTCGAACGCTACCGCAGGGAGCACAAGACCCAGAAGTTCACGCTCCAGCGCTACAAGGGCCTTGGCGAGATGGACCCGCAGCAGCTCTGGGAGACCACGCTCGACCCCGCAACCCGTCGGCTCCGCAGGATCGAGATCGGGGACGCGCGGCTCTCCTCGGACATCACCGAGGTTCTGATGGGGACGGAAGTCCCGCCAAGGCGCGAGTTCATCTACGAGCACGCACGCGACGCGGAGCTTGACGTGTAAGGGGAATAGAATATGAAGGAAACGATGGAAGATCGCGTGATCCGGACGGATTACAGCGAGATCATGCAGAAAAATTATATCGACTACGCGATGTCCGTCATCGTCGCGCGTGCGCTGCCGGACGTGCGGGATGGCTTGAAGCCCGTGCAGCGGCGCGTCCTCTACGACATGCATGAGCTGGGCACGAAATACGACAAGCCCTACCGTAAGTCCGCCCGTATCGTCGGCGACACGATGGGTAAGTACCATCCCCACGGGGACAGCTCCATCTATGAATCCCTGGTCGTCATGGCACAGGAATTTAAGAAGGGACAGGTCCTGGTGGACGGCCACGGCAATTTCGGCTCGATCGAGGGCGATGGAGCCGCCGCGATGCGATACACCGAGGCGCGGCTCATGAAGATTACCCAGGAGGTCTATCTTGGCGACCTCGACAAGGACGTGGTGGACTTCCAGCCGAATTTTGACGAGACCGAGAAGGAGCCCGAGGTGCTGCCGGTCCGTATCCCGAACATTTTGGTGAACGGCTCGGAGGGCATCGCCGTCGGCATGGCGACCTCCATCCCGCCCCACAACCTGGCCGCCGTGGTCGACACTGTGAAGGCCTTCATCCGGAACAAGGATTTGTCAAATGCCGAGCTCCTGAAGATTCTGGAGGGGCCGGATTTTCCGACCGGCGGCCTCATTGTCAACAAGGACGAGCTGCCGGAAATCTATGAGAAGGGCGTGGGAAAGCTCCGCCTTCGCGGGCGCGTCAAGGTGGAGGACTTAAAGGGCGGCAAGCAGCAGATCGTCGTGACGGAGATTCCCTACACGATGATCGGGGCCGGCATCGGCAAGTTCATGAGCGATACGGCGGCCCTTGTCGAGAATCGTACGACAAATGACATCGCCGACATTTCCAACCAGTCCTCGAAGGAGGGGATCCGCATCGTCATCGAGCTGAAAAAGGGCGCGGACGCGGAGAAGATTATCAACCTGTTATATAAGAAGACGAAGCTGGAGGACACTTTTGGCGTCAATATGCTCGTGGTCTCCCAGGGGAGGCCGGAGACACTGTCCCTTCGGGGTATTCTGGAGGCCTTTGTCGATTTCCGCTTCGAGCTTGCGAACCGCAAGTATCGAAATCTCCTTGCGAAGGATATGGAAAAGAAGGAGGTCGAGGAGGGCCTGATTAAGGCTGTCGACGTCATCGACCTCATCATTGAGATTCTGCGCGGTTCGAAGAGCGCCTCGCAGGCAAAGGAGTGCCTTACCCTGGGTAAGACCGAGGGTATCCGATTCAAGACCGAGAAGAGCCGTAAGCTGGCGGCGAAGCTCCGCTTTACGGAGCGGCAGGCCGAGGCCATCCTCAACATGCGCCTCGTCAAGCTCATTGGCCTTGAAATCGAGGCCCTGCTCGCCCAGCACGAGGAGACCCTCGCGCGGATCGCCTGGTATGAAAAGCTCCTTGGCGATTACGGCGTGATGGCGACCGAGATCATGCGGGAGCTCGACGAGGTCAAGGACGAGTACGGCCGGCCGCGCCGGACGACGATTGAAAATGCCGCCCAGGTGGTTCTGGAGGAGAAGACTGTCCAGGAGGAAGAGGTGGTCTTCGCGATGGACCGTTTCGGCTATGCGAAAATGCTCGACGTCTCGACCTACGAGAAGAACCGCGAGACGGCGGAGAGCGAGAACAAATATGTGTTCAAAATCATGAATACCGACAAGGTATGCATCTTTACGGACACTGGCAAGCTGCATACGGTAAAGGCTCTCGACATCCCGCAAAAACGTCTCCGGGACAAGGGGACGCCGCTTGACAACCTCAGCAACTTCCGGGCGAAGGACGAGGAGATCGTCTGGATCTGCCCGCTCGCCTATGTACGGAGCCACCGCATTTTCTTCGCGACAAAGCAGGGCTTTGTCAAGGTCGTGGACGGGGCGGAATTTGTCAGCACCGTGCGGACGGTGGCGGCCACGAAGCTCTCCGAGGGCGACGCCGTGCTCTTTGTCGGCGGCTCGGACGAGGCCGAGTACGTGGCGATGCTTTCGGAGAATGGCTGCTGCATCCGCTTCTCGCTCAACGAGGTACCGCTGCAGAAGCGGGCCGCCGTCGGCGTCCGCGGCATGAAGCTTGAAGAGGACGCTGTCAAGTCGGCCTACCTCCTCGCCTCCTCGCGGGAATTTGTCGTGGAATTCCGCGGCAAGAACCTTTCCTTAAACCGTCTCAAGCTCTCCAAACGCGGCGGTAAGGGGGTCAAGAGCAGGTGAGGCTTCTATTTCCCTCTCATTTCGTAGCTTCTGAAAGTCTGCCCCCTCTCAGTCGGCTTCGCCGACAGCTCCCCCTTAGGGGGAGCCAAGTGGCAGGCGAATAAACAACCGCCGCATCCACCGCGTACGCTGAAAAATACAAGAATATTTCGAGAAAGGCTTGCATTTTTAGGTAGCAGGTGCTATTATAAATGTGTATTGTAGCAGTTGTTGTAAGAGCGGGCCGGTGTCCGCTCTTAACTTTATATTTACAGAGCCACGTAAGGAGTTTAGCTGCCTTCGGCAGCACGCGGCTCGCGAGGAGGGGTGGGGGTTCGGCATTTGCCTCTCTACCCTGTTTATCGGGATGCTGAGGGGGGCTTTTGCTTCAAAATCCTGATACACCCGGGCAAGTTGCTGGGGAATTTCCGGAAACCGTGCCGGCGTACTGGCATGAAGCACACGTAAGGAGCTGTTAAGAAATAAGGTGTACAGTTGGCTTAGGATAAATTCGTTTCTACAAGGCGGAGGAAGGAGGCGTAGCGGGC
>CADCQU010000315.1 GCA_902803635.1 uncultured Lachnospiraceae bacterium
GAATCGAATCGCCTACGGCGATGAGGGATGATGAAAAGCGACGAAGAATCCCGTCAGCTTTGTGAAAAACTTTACGGGATCCTTCGCTTCGCTCAGGATGACAAAATCTTCACTAAGCAAAGCAACCATTTTCGAAGGGTCACCTTAACTATAACCATGATCTTTCAATCTCTTTAATTCTACGGTAGAGCCATTCGTTGACGGGGGCTTCGAGGCCGTGCTTTTGGGCGAGCACAAGCAGCGTCCCGGCAAAAAGCTCCACCTCGGTCGCCTTTCTGTTCTTCCGGTCCTGGGCCATGGAGGGCATGGAGTCCGGCGTCAGGGCCTTTGTGAGATTCGTGTAATACGTAAAATCGTCCTCGGTCAGCGGTACGCCCTCGGCATTTGCCACGAGCATCGCCTCCCGCATGGCCGCATAGAAGATGGCCTTTGCCTCGCTGCCTGCCTCCACGACACCGCCATAAGTGGTGTCGAACACCATGCAGGTCTGGTTGAGGCCGCAGTTGCACATCCATTTGCTGTACATCCGGTGGCGAATATCCTCCTCGACCACGAAGGGGACACCTGTTCGTTTAAACAGGTCAACGACTGCCGCAAGGTTTTCCTCGGACACGGCCCGGGACGCTACGGGAGAGGGTGTTTGCCTGGAGGCATACATTGGAAGCGAAACGGTGGCATTTGCCTCAGGAGAGGACATTTGCCCGGAGGCATACATTGGAAGCGAAGCGGCGGCATTTGTCTCTGGAAAAAGTCCAAGGCAAAGCTCCCCATGCCTTTGGAAGCGCAGGTGGTAGTCAAAGAAGGTCGCGTCCATGGCCTGGGCAACGCAGGGGACGATGTGTTCGTTGCCGAAGCGTTCGCCGAGAATCTTCTCGCTCGTGATCCCGTTCAGGGCGGAGACGATGATCGTGTCCGGGCCGACGGCCGGGGCCATGGTCTCCATGGCGGCAAGAAGCCCCGGACCCTTTACGGTGACCAGCACAAGGTCTGCCTGCTGCACGTCCTTCGGGCCGATTCGGCGAAACGCCTCCTCCTTCCCATTGACAAGGACCGGGTGCGAAAGCGCACGTTCCAGCCGCGCTTCATCCATTAGGAAGGCAACATGCGCAAGGCCGAGGGCCATTTGCAGTGTTCGCCCAAAGAGCGTCCCCACGGCTCCCATGCCGATGATGATGACATTTTCAATCCTTTTCATAGCAACCTCCTCTCACGCAAATCTTTGTGTGCTTACTGTAGCACGGCGGAAATCATTTGTCAAACGTTTGTTCGCAAAAAATGAAATTGGATACATGCGAGCAAGCTGAAATTTACTATTAATTAAGGAAACGAAAAAATTTTATGTATCCAATTTCGGAAAAACCCTTGATTTTTGTGAAAGCTTGTGCTTAGAATGGAGAAAACGAGGCGGTCGGCGTGGGTGTTTGAATGAAGATCGCTGAGCGAGCGCATTATTGCGGCGATGCGATACGTAAAAAAGGATATATCCGATTAATAGAAAAATGGAGGCATGGATGCAGACGGCTTATACATATACGACAAATGTTGGCGGAAAGCAAAGAAACCAGGATTCCCTTCTTGTTTTGCAGGCGGAGACGGAAGGACATGGACAGGTGACATTTGCCGCAATTTGCGATGGAATGGGAGGACTCTCGAAGGGGGAGCTTTCCAGCGCGGAGGTAATCTCCTCGTTTCGGCGATGGTTTTGCGAGAGCCTGCCCTCGATCCTGCGGGCAGCGGAGGGCGAGGATTTCAATTATGAAGTGGCACTTCGGTTTTCATGGAAAAAGCTGCTTACAAATGTTAACCGGAAATTGCTTGCCTATGGCAAGACCCATGGCTGCCAGCTGGGGACGACGGCTGCGGGCATTCTTCTTCTGGCAAATGCCGATTACATCCTCAATGTCGGTGACTCGCGGGTGTACCGCGTGACCGAATCGAAGCTGGAAGTCCTGACGCACGACCAGACGCTCGCGATGGCGGCCGTAGACCGTGGCGAACTCCCACTGGCCCTTCTGGAAGGCCATCCACAGGGAAATGTGCTTCTTTCCTGTATCGGAGCAAATGAAACTGTGGATATGCAGTTTTTGACATGTCCTGTCGAGGAAGAAACGGTGTTCCTTGTCTGCTCGGATGGCTTTCGACATCGTCTTTTGGAGAAGGAGATTCAGGAGGCTTTTTTGCCATCCCGCTGGACGAATACGGAGGAGGTGCGTCTTCGGATGGAGAAGCTTGTTGAGGAAGCGATGAAGCGAGGCGAGCGGGACAACATCACGGCCATCGCGCTGCGGTGTGTGCCGAGGTGAGTACGGCTCGCCGCAAAGAGGAGGCCCTCTTGCAAAAGTGTTGCGGTGCGTGCCTGGGTGAATGCGGCTCGTTACAAAGCGGAGGTTCCCCTGCAAAAATGTAGTAGTGCGTGCATGGAGTGAGTGATTTACAAGCGTAGGAGGGCAGCCATGGGAAGCGGGAAGGTCATCCGTCCGCCGGGGACGGTCATCGGGGGAAAATATGAACTTTTGAAAAAAATCGGCGAGGGCGGCATGAGCGTTGTCTATCTGGCCGTGGACCTTCGGCTGGGGACGAATTGGGCGGTTAAAGAGGTCCTGAAGGTTGGCGTGGGAAGTCATGCGGATGAGGTGACGAGCCTTCTCACGGAGACAAAAATGCTGCAAAGACTCTCCCACCCGCGGCTTCCAAGGATTGTGGATATCATCGAAAACGAGGATTCGAGATTTTTGGTAGAGGATTATATTCCTGGAAAAACGCTGATCTCGGAAATCCAGGAATCCGGAGCCCTGCCGCAGGCGGACGTGATCACGTGTGCAAGACAGCTCTGCGAGGTGTTGGCGTACCTGCACGCGCAAAAGCCGCCCATCATTTACCGTGACATGAAGCCGGGCAATATCATGCGAAAGCCTGGGGTGGGAGTGGTGCTCTTTGACTTTGGCATTGCGCGGGAGTACAGGGCGGGCGCGCTGGACGACACGCGGCCTTACGGAACCCCTGGGTACGCTGCACCGGAGCAGATGGACGGACTGTGCCAGTCGGATGTTCGAACCGATATTTATAATCTCGGGGCAACCCTGTACCACCTGGTCACGGGCGAGAATCCTCGCGCCTGCGGGCACTCGCCGCTTGCCATCCGCAAGGTCAATCCGCAGCTTTCCGAAGGTCTGGAAAGGATCATCTTAAAATGCACGCGGACGGATCCGAAAGACCGCTATCGGGATTGTGCGGAGCTTCTCTATGCGCTGGAACACTATACGTCCATGGACATCGCCCATCGGAGAAAACAAAAACGAAGGCTGGCCGCCTTTCTGCTGCCCCTTTGCATTTCTGTGGCGGCATTTGCCGGGGCATTTTTCTCTTACCGGACGGTTCTGGGGGAGAGGAGGGATCTCTATACGCTGTATTTGCAGGAGGCGCAGGAGAGCGCGGCGGGCAGCATTTTCCGGGAGACCTATGAACCGGAAGTGCTAAAAAAATACGCGGCAACCATCCTGCTGTCCCCGGAACGGGAGGAGGGATATCTGCATTTGCTGGACTATGCCGTGCGGATCGGGGAGACGCAGGCGGGGCTCGATGCAGTCTGCACACGGATTGACATGGGGGCTGGCGGGATGGATCGGAATAACGCCGTCCTTCTTCGGGTGGCCCGTCTGTACTTTGGCGGAAATCCCCGGGATGCGGCCTTCTCCGTGGACTACACAAAGGCGGCAAAATATTTTTCCAAGATTGACAGCTCCAAGGTTCCGGAGGCTGCCTATTTCCTGCAGCTTTCCATGGCGCTTGGAGGCTTTCACCAGGATACGGATTGGGGGACCATCGGGAATACTCTGAAGGAATTTTCAACATACAACGGAAAGCAGATCCTTTCGGAATCGCGGATCCAAAATGACAGGTTGGCGGCGGGCGTGTACATTCTCGGCAAGCGGGAGCTTTCGGCAAATGGCATCGACGCTTACGGGGAGGCCATTTTGCTTCTGGAACGGGCGCTTGCGGGGACGCGGGATCTTCTTGAAGATACGGGCTTTGGACAAAGCGCTTCGGAGAAGGAGGAACTGGAAGAACTCCAAAAGCAGCTTCTCCGCGACCTTGTCTCGGCGTACTCCGTGGCGAAGGCCGAGGGAAGCCCGGCATGTGATGATGTTCGTACACTTGCGCTCGCGGAGGAATTGGTGGAGAGGTCCGCGACGAAGGAGGAACTGCGGGAGGGACGCTATCGCCTTGCGGAACTATATCGGCAGCAGGGAGAGGTGGAAAAAACCAGGCGGGCCTATGAGAAGCTTGTGTCCTGGTATCCAGAGGAGGCAAATGCTTACCTCCGCTATGCATCCTGGCTTTATGACAGAGGCGAGCTTGCGGAGGCGGCCAGACAATATCGAAAGGCCGGCAAATGCAAGGGCGCGGAGGGAAATCCTGCTTATGCGAGCCTTGGCATTAAGCTGGAGAATGCGGACGCTCTGTGACGAGGTGGCGGCGGGCGGGATTGGAGGGGACGATGGAGACGACCATGTATATCTTTTTGGGAGTAGGAATCATCGGTTTTGCGGTGGCAGTTCTCCTGTTTTTTACACTGCGCATTCCGGCCGTGCTCGGTGAACTCTCTGGAAGGACCGCACGTAGGGAGATTGCGCGGCGTAAGAGGAAAGAGGCGGCAGAGCAATCGCAAAAAGAGGCACCGGGATACGTGGGAACGACATTTCTTCCGGAGGAGAAAAAAGAAGGCGTTTCCTGTCTGGAGGCTATCGAAGGCTGGGAGAGAACAGAGGCACTTTGGAAGGAGAAGGCGGAAAATCTGGGATTTCGTGTCGTGACGGATATCGCGGTCGTGCATACGAAGGAGCGAGTGTAGGCCTGGGGTGGTAGGTTCAGGATATATCTGGCGAATAATAGTTGTACAATCCGTATAATGGAAGATATTTTAATTAAAGGAGGAAGCCATGGGAGGAGGAAAGAGGAGACATCGGTTTTCGAGGATGCTTTGCCTTTTATGCGTGATTTGCGCATGTCTTTTATGCGGGAAGGAAAGCGAGGAAGGCCGATGGTTTCGAAGCTTGGATGAGGGACAGTTGGCTACGAATACGGTTGCGGCTTCGACGTTGGAGGGGAAGGCTCTGGACGAGGGAATCTTTGCCAATCTGGCAACCGCTAAGGATATGGAAACGGGAAGGATGACAAATGACAAAATGCCGGCGGCAAAAGAGAAGGAACCGGCAGAAGAACTGGAAAAATTTTCGGCAATGGCAAACCAGACGGAAACGACAACGGGTGCGGCAGCGGAGAACCAAACAGAATCAACGACGGGAGTGGCGACGCATCAAACGGACGCAACAACGGAATCGGTAGCGGTGAATCAAATGGCAACAATGGGAGTACCATCAGATTGCCAGGAAAGTACGGTTCCGATCGCATCGGAAGATGGGATGGAAACAACGCCGGTAATCTTGGAAAAATCGGAATCCACGGCCATTCCGATAGCCATGGACGGTGCGACTCCCGGAGAAGAGCTGATTTCCTCCTTGGATGAACCGGATTCTGTGGCCACGCTGGCACCTGTGAACGGGGCGGCTTCTGGGGATGAGCCGACATCGCCTGCGGATGAAACAGATTCCGCGGCTACGTCGGTATTCGTGGACGAGGCGGGTTCCATGGTCGACTCTACCACTCCCGTGGATATAACGGATTCTGCGTCTACGCCGGCATCCGTGGACGGGACGGTTTCCGGGGATGCGCCTACCTCCCTCGTGCATGAACCAGTGACAACGACCGAGCCTGCGCCCGTACATACATCAATTCCAACGACTGGGCATACGCCTGTAGGCACATCGATTCCGACGGCCGTCCCTGCAAGGGCAGCACGGCCGACTCCGACCGGCCATCCGGAACCTTCGGAGGCACCTTCCTCTCTTCTACTTGGAAAGATTCGGAGGCTGCAGGGTAAAGGGAAAGGAAACCGTGGTATGGATCAAGATGAGGAAACCCTTGCAAAGGATTCGCTGCTGATGGATGGAGGTACCGAGAAGACGGAATCGGTTTTGGCGGTTCCAGATTCCTGGGTAAAGGTTATCTTTGAAGGAACCTCCGGTATGCACAAAAAATATTTTAAAACGACGAGAACCGCGACTATAAAAGTTTTCAGTACATTGCAGAAAACGGGTGACATTGTCATCGTGGTGACGCGGGATGGGAATGTATGCCCACTTGGAGAGCCAGGGAGCGGGGAGGCGGTCACGGCATCCAAGTGGACGAAAAACAGCGAGGGAAGCGTTCGAAAGGTGACCTTTTCCGGAGATGGAGAATATACGCTTTGCCTGAAAGACAGACAGACAGGAAAGAAGAACATCGTTCGGGACCGAACGGGGAGGGAGGGGCTAGTCGTATACGAGGGAGCTGCGCCGGAGGCATTTGTCATAGACAAATGCGCCCCGAAGGTGACGGGGATTAAAACCTACCGAATGGACGGGGAGGTTGAAAAATGGAAGCATGTGTACACGGATACGGCCAGTGCATACTATGCATCGGCTCTTCGGGTTGTGCTTGCAATAGAAGATTCCCATCTCGACCCGGCTGAGTTCTCAGCCACGGTGCTTTCGGACGGGCGCTTGGTGCGCGGCAGCCTTGAAAGAACAGCGAAGGGCCTCCGGGCGGTCTTTTCGCTCTCTGAAAACCATTGCTACAGCGAGTTTAAGGTCAGCGGAAGGGATCTTGCGGGCAATCTCCTGCAGCTTTCGCCCACATACCAACAAAACGGAGGTGAAGACGCGCTGAAAAAGAGCGCCGAGGGGACAATTACCCTGATTTTTGGGAAGATCATCGACACAGAAGCTCCGATGGTAAAGCGGGTTGCGACCAGAACGACAAAGGGGAATACAGCTCGTAGGGAGGAAGCAATACTCTATGAGGACACGGAAAAGGCATATTATAACGAACCGATGACGGTATACGTGCGTATCGAGGAGAAGAATTTGGACATCTCCGGCGTACAGATGGTGGCTGTGGTGGATGAAAGTACGAAAAAGGCCAGAGGGGATGTGTCGGCGACCCAGGAGGGCGCCCTTGCGAAGCTATCCCTCGAAGCGGATCATACGTATACGGAGATTTCCGTGACGTGCAGGGACAGGGCCGGGAATCTTCTGGCTTTTTCCAACAGCTATGGGGAGGAGAAGGAGGAGGCGGAGACCCTTGTCATGGACGAGACGCATGACGGACGGGTGATGTTTGCCTATGGGAAGGTCATTGATACCCAGCCGCCGGTCATTTGCCTCAGCTACTCGTCCAAGGCCCGGGCGAACCTTTATCCGAACGAGACGGAGGGGAAGGTTTCCGCCTACTATCGAAGAAATATCAAGATTACTGCGGACTTCTCAGACAACGAGGAACTGGATGGTTCGAGGCTTTTTGCGGGCTTTGCGGGAAAGGAAGAACCATTGGCAAGAGTCCACGGAAAGAGGGTGGAACGCAGCTTCCTGCTCCGTGAGGATGGACGATACATTTACACGGCCTACGGGAGGGATCGGGCCGGAAATGTTGCCCGGGTGGTGGAACAGGTGCCGCGCACAACGGCGGACAGGGAACTACGTTTTGAAAAGGCTGTCACAAAAGACATATTTTCCCCTCGGTATGAACTGGTGCTGGACAAAACGGCTCCGACTTTCCAGCTTTCGATTACGTCCCCCAAAGCGTCGAACAACATGCTTTCGGCAAATGGCAACCGCTATTATTTTAACCAGCCGGCGGAGGTGGCTGTTTTGGTGCAGGATGCCAATTATGATGCTGCACGGATTGGAATCCTCCGTGGGGCGGTGACAAATGGAAGCTATGACAGTTCCTCTCTGATGCTTGGCAACGATTCCCTGTGCGAACGGCTGAGGGAGACCGCCCGTGGGGAATACAGGGAGACGCTTTCGGTGGACGGCGTATATCGCTATGGGATTTTCGGATCGGACAAAGCCGGAAATGCGCTGATACCTTTGGAGGTGGGTTCTGTGGCGAAACTTCTGTATTTGCCCGAAGCCGCACAACGGACGATGACGAATCTGGATGGTGTTTCGGGACAGGTAAGGAAGCTGGGCAGTCGCGTAGGCGTGGAGATGGAGGGGACGGGCGAGCTGCAGGCCGATCTGTCCTGCCATATTGTCCTTGACCGGATAAAACCGATGGGGCTTTATGTCGTGCAGCACGGGCAGGAACGTTACTATGCGATGAACACATCCGGGAACGTCACGCTCCTTACGACACCCTTCCGGGCAGAGACGGAGGCCGAGGCCGTTCTTTTGGTGGACGCATCCCGGGAACACTCGCCCCTGAAATGTGAATTTGCCGTTGACTCCACGATTCCGGAAAATACCAGGAACCATGTAGATGCGGACTATCGGTATTATGGGGCAGAAAGGAGCACTGCCGAGGGAAGTGATACGGAGCCTTCCTATGCCTGCATGCACTCTCTGCGTCTTCAGGGTGCGCAGAAGTTTCGTTTGAAAAACTGGAAATTGACGGATCTTGCCGGCAATACCACGATCTGTACGCCCTCGCACACCGTCTTTCTGGATACAGACGTACCGGAGGACGAGCTTTCCCCGGCCATCAAGGTGGCGGCTTCTGTCCCGGAAGCTACCCGAGACGGGCATGGCCAGGATCTTTTCTCCGGGGACGTTCCGGTTTTGATCAACGTCAGGGATCCCGACGGGAAGACGTCCTCCAGTGGTTTGGGGGAGATTCGGTACACCTTGTTCATGGACGGGGCGGTGGTACGGGAGGAAATTCTTCGACATAACCCTCTACTGTCCCAGTCGAACGTAGCTTATGAAGACCTTGCGCTTGCGACAGATTGGAGCGGCCAGGTGCAGGTGCCCTCGGGGGTGTGTAATCACAACGACCTTGTGCTGGAGGTTGTGGCGAAGGACAATGCCGGACACGAAAGCTCTGCAAGGTACGAATTTGCCATCGATGTGACGGCACCGATCATAGAGGTTGCCTTTGACAACAATGA
>CADCQU010000316.1 GCA_902803635.1 uncultured Lachnospiraceae bacterium
CCGGGAAGCTATCTGTTTTCCACGATTGGGAAGAAGGTGCGGGCGTTCGAGGCCGCGCACCCGGAGAAAAGGGTGATCCGCCTTGGCATCGGGGACGTGACGCAGCCGATCGCGCCGACGATCGTTGCGGCCCTCCATGCGGCGGTCGACGAGATGGGCGAGGCGGCGACCTTCCGGGGCTATGCGCCGGACCTCGGCTACGACTTCCTCCGCGAGACGATCGCGGCGAAGGACTACGCGGCGCGGGGCTGCAAGGTTTCTCCGGACGAAATCTTCGTCTCCGACGGCGCCAAATGCGACTGCGGCAACATCCAGGAGATATTTGCCGTGGACAACCGGGTGGCAGTCTGTGACCCTGTCTACCCCGTGTATGTGGATTCCAACGTCATGGCCGGGCGGACGGGTAGCTACAATGCCGATTTGCAGCAATTTGCAAATGTAACCTACATGCCTTGCACGGTGGATACGGGCTTCCTTCCCGAGCTGCCCAAAGGACCGGCCCCGGACCTCATTTATCTCTGCTTCCCGAACAATCCGACCGGGATGGTGATGCCGAAGAATCGCCTGCAGGAATGGGTGGATTATGCAAATGCAAATGGCTCCGTAATCCTTTACGACGCGGCCTATGAAGCCTACATTTCCGAGGCAAATGTCCCGCACAGCATTTACGAGTGCGCGGGCGCGCGGACCTGTGCGATCGAGTTCCGTTCGTTCTCGAAGACTGCAGGCTTTACCGGGCTTCGGCTGGGCTTTACGGTGGTACCGAAGGATTTGAGGATCGAGGGCGTGGCCCTCTGGGATCTCTGGGCCAGACGGCACGGGACGAAATACAACGGTGCACCCTACATCGTGCAGCGGGCCGGCGAGGCCGTATACTCTGATGCGGGGCAGAAGGAAATTCGGGAGCAGATCGCCTACTACATGGGCAACGCGAAGATCATTCTGGAGGGCCTTGCATCGGCAGGCTACGAAGTCTATGGCGGCGTGAATGCACCGTACATATGGCTTAAAACTCCCGGCGAGCTGACCAGCTGGGAATTCTTCGACTATTTGCTGGAGAAGGCAAATGTCGTCGGCACGCCGGGTTCAGGCTTCGGCCCCCACGGCGAGCACTACTTCCGCCTCACCGCATTTGGCAACCGCGAAAACACCATCGAGGCGGTGGAGAGAATTAAGAAGCTTTGAGGAGCTACTGCCTACGCAAGGGAGAGGGAAACACGCGAGAGCAGCCACCCTTGCCTCCCCCTCAAGAGGGAGGTGGCACGGCGAAGCCGTGACGGAGAGGGGTGCCGCATGAGAGCAACCACTAAAGTATCTTTTATGCGACAGATAAGAAAGTGTGACGGAGAAGGGGCCACATGAAAGCCGCTACTCTTGCCTCCCCCTCAAGGGGGAGGTGGCACGGCGAAGCCGTGACGGAGAGGGGTGCCGTATGAAAGTAGCCCCTATAGTATTATAAAAGCGACAGAATAAGTTTTGATGGACATACATTAGTTTAACGGGGGATTGAAACCGTGCAGAAAATTTTGGTATTGGATTTTGGCGGGCAGTATAACCAACTGATCGCCCGGAAGATTCGCGAGCAGCATGTGTATGCGGAGATCAAGCCCTACAACCGAATCTCCGTGGCGGAAATCGTCGCAGAAGGGTACAGCGGCATCGTCTTTACGGGCGGTCCAAACGACGTGTACGAGCAGGACTCGCCGCACTATGACCCGGCGATTCTCGATGCAGGAATCCCGATCCTTGGCATTTGCTACGGAGCACAGCTCATCGCGTGGATGGCGGGCGGCGAGGTCGCCTCCGCCGGAGATTCGAGCGAATATGGGAAGGTGACGGTACGGAGAAACGATGTTCTGCAGGCTCTCTCGGAAATGGCCGGCGATGCGGGCACGGAAAAAAATCCATTTGAGACGGATGTGCGAGAAATTCCCGGCAAAGCTGTCGGGGATGTGCGAGACCTTCCCTTCGAGGCGGATTTGCAAAAAAAGTTCGGTAAATCGGACGTATCCTTAGAACAAGAATCCCATCTTCTCACAGGTATCCCCGTAGCGAGCATTTGTTGGATGAGCCATACGGACTTCATCCTCAGGGCTCCGGAGGGCTTTCGCATAACGGCCATCACTGACAAATGCCCCTGCGCGGCGATGGAGAACGCTGCGAAGCGCATCTTTGCGGTGCAGTTTCACCCGGAGGTCACGCATACGGAGTATGGAAAACAGATCTTTCACAACTTCCTCTATGATATCTGCGGCTGCGCAGGCGACTGGCAGGCGGCCTCCTTCATCGACGATCAGGTCGCGCGTTACAAGGAGGAGCTGGCCGGGAAGAAGGTGCTCCTCGCCCTCTCTGGCGGCGTGGATTCGTCCGTCGCGGCGGTCCTCCTCCACCGGGCCATCGGCGAGAACCTTTACTGCGTTTTCGTGGATCACGGCCTTCTTCGGAAGAACGAGGGAGACTACGTGGAGGAAACTCTCCAGAAGAAACTGGGAGTTCATTTGATCCGGGCAAATGCGGAGGACAGGTTCCTGGAGAAGCTTGCGGGCGTCACGGAACCGGAAGCGAAGCGGAAGATTATCGGCGAGGAGTTCATCCGCGTCTTCGAGGAGGAGGCAAAGAAGCTCGGGCAAATGGACGCTTTCGCGCAGGGGACCATTTACCCCGATGTCATTGAGAGCGGCAAGGGCGATTCCGCCGTCATCAAGAGCCACCACAACGTCGGCGGCTTGCCCAGGAAAATGGGCTTTACGACCGTCGTCGAGCCGCTCCGCGACCTCTTCAAGGACGAGGTACGCGAGGTCGGGACGCTCCTTGGCATCCCGCGCGAGCTTGTCTACCGCCAGCCCTTCCCGGGTCCGGGACTTGCGGTACGCATCATCGGGGAGATCACGAAGGAAAAATGCAACATCCTCCGCGAGGCCGACGCCATTTTCCGGGAAGAGATTGAAAACGCTCAGAACCTCCAGACGGCCGCCAAGGGTGGCTCGTCCGCGACCGGGGGAGCTGCCGGGAAAGCGTTATCGGCTGCTGAAACCAAGGAAGCGACAGGAGTGATTCCGAACCAATTCTTCGCCGTCCTTACGAATGCCCGCAGCGTAGGCGTGAAGGGCGATGCCCGCACCTACGGCTACGTCGTGGCCCTCCGGGCCGTTACGACCGACGACTTCATGACCGCCGACTGGACGAAGCTGCCATTTGCCGTACTCGAACGCGCCAGCAGCCGCATCACAAACGAGGTCGCAAACGTCTCCCGCATCGTCTACGACATCACCTCCAAGCCCCCGGGAACGGTGGAGTGGGAGTGAATCCCTGTTTCATAA
>CADCQU010000317.1 GCA_902803635.1 uncultured Lachnospiraceae bacterium
GCGGGCTACGCCGACTGACGACAACGCAGTTAGAAACGGATTTAGACAAGCCAAATGTACAAGCTATTTCTTAACGGTTCCTTAGCAGACTTAAAGCTAATGATAGACTTGGCTCCCCCTCAGGGGGAGCTGTCGGCGAAGCCGACTGAGAGGGGCAATAATGTAACGCAAAGAACAAACAACAGGGAAAGGAAAAACTAAAATGATCACCGTATATTGTTATAATCGCTGCAGCACCTGTAGAAAGGCTTTGAAATGGCTATCTGACAAGGGAATCGAACACGATGTCCGCGACATCAAAACCGAGCACCCGGACGAGGAGACGCTCCGCAGATACTATACGATGAGCGGTCTTCCGCTGAAGCGATTCTTCAACACCAGCGGAATCCCCTATCGTGAGCTTGGCCTTTCAAAGAAGCTTCCGGAGATGGGAGAGGACGAGCAGTTCGCCCTCCTTGCCTCCGACGGAATGCTTGTCAAACGTCCCCTCCTCGTCGGAGACGATTTTGTCCTGACCGGTTTCAAGGAGGATGAGTGGACGGAGAAGCTTCTCCCATGAAAATCCACGAGCTTCGGTATTCCGCAACAAATACTTATTTAATTGAAGGAGAGAATGGTTCCATTTTATGGGACACAGGCTGGGCGGGTACCTTCCCAGCCTTTTGTCACGCGATGGGAGAGTTGCACCTCTCTGTCCAGGATATCCGTTTTATACTCCTTTCCCATTTCCATCCGGACCATATGGGAATCGCGCAGGAAATCGCGGATTGCGGGCCGAAGATTGTCATTGCAGATGTACAGGATTCTTGCCTCCATGCAGCGGACGCGGTATTTGCCAAGGAAAGAAATAGCTCTTTTCATCCAATCATTGACGAACAGGTTCTTCGTATTCCTCTTACTGAGAGTCGAAAATTACTGCAATCTTGCGGCCTGCATGGCGAGCTACTGCACACCCCCGGCCACACCGAGGATAGCATCTCCCTTTGGCTTAATGAAGGATATCTCTTCGTCGGCGACTTGAACCCTCTCTACGAGCTGGAACTTCACAAAGGAACGCAGATTGAAAAAAGCTGGGCACGCCTTCTTGCGCTGCACCCAAGAACGATTTATTACGGACACGCAAAGAAGGCTGACCTTGCAGCATCCGACAATGCTGCATCTTGCGGCAAATGCGGCACCTCGGGTTACCGATCAGACCTTTCTGAACATGCGAACCGTGGGCCTACAGTAAAGAGTTGCCGTGATCGTTCTCCTGTTTCCAAACCGCTCTTTTCAAAACACGCACTTCTTGAACCTGCTGCAAAAATTGAAGGTGATTGTGCACCTGTTGCCAAATCGTATTCTTCTGAGAATTATCGTCAAAATTCCACTGTAAAGGGAAGCAGTTTGCACACGCTAGTTACAAGAATTATCAAATACATCAACAAAGGCTACAGCTTAGACAAAATACAGGCAAAAACGAAAGCTGACACTGTCTTCATCGAGGATGTGACGCGGATGTACCTTACGCACCAAAATGTCAGTGTGCAAGGTATTCTTGACCGTATCGAAATTAAAAATCGCTAATTGCCCTGGGCTTATGTGAAATAGAATGAAAAAGTGCCGGATTTTTATCCGACACTTTTTTGAACTATGTAAGGAACTATTCATCAATAACTCAGGAATTCTGCTTGTCTAAATTCCGCCCTGACTGAATTCCAGCAGGTATTCTTGTGGGACTTGGAATTAACCTCTTCCGTCCATCGTCTCCTGTAGAATTCTGCCAGGACAGAGGAATTATGCCCCAATCCCAAATAGCGGGAGGGTGAAGCAGAAGATTCCGGCAAGAACCGCAAAGATGAGGCAGAAGATAGCGACCTTGGAGAGAACCTTGCTCTCCGAACCCACAAGGCCAACCGCGGCCGTCCCGATGGCAATGCTCTGCGGGCAGACCATCTTCCCGATGCCGGCACCCACAAGGTTCGCGGCCGCGAGCCAGACCGGGTTGGTTCCGATGGCCTCCGCTGTCTGTACCTGCAAGGAGCCAAAGAGAACAGTCGTTGAGGTTCCACTCCCCGTGACAAAGCCTCCAATCACGCCGATAATAGGAGAAATCAGCGGGAACAAGCTTCCCGTCAACGCAACCAGGACCGAGGCAATATCCGAGGTCATGCCGCTGTAGCCCATGATTTTGGCAACCGCAAGAACGCTGCAAATAGTAACGATTGTTTTTACGTTCTTTTTAATTGTCGTTCCTAAGACGACGAACATTTCCTTAAAGCTCGCCCCCTGGATGAGTCCGCCAATAAAACCTGCCAAAAGAATCAGGACACCGGGAGTGTTAATCCAGTAGAAGGTCAACGTCGCCGGGTTCTCTCCTCGAAAGACCGCCACCGAGGTCTTGATGGATGCCAACGGGTCATGAATGAATGGAAAGAGGGGAGAACTGAAGAGAAGAAAAACGAAAATCAGGATAAACGGTGACCAGGCCTTCACCGCGCTTCCGAAGGTAAGCTTCGGTGCATTTGCACCGTCATCCTCCACCACAAATTCAGCAGGCGTCTTGGGAGGAAGGAGTTTTGCGGCCACGATCATTACGACCATCGAGATAATCGCCCCCAGGATGTCCGGAAGCTCCGAGCCGATGAAGGCCGCCGCTAAGTATTGCGGCACGATGAAGGAAATCGTCGCAAGCAGAAGGAAGGGAATCAGTCCCTTCAGCGCCTTCACACCCTTACCAATGATGATTACGCCCAGGAAAGGCGCCAGGAAGGTCAGCAGCATTTGCATGATTGCAGTGGAAGAGCAGATATTGAGGACTGGAAGTCCTGTGATATTCGACATTGTCGTTGCCGGAACGCCAACACTCCCGAAAGCCGTAGGCGTGGAATTTATGACCAGACAGGAGACGATGGACAGGAGAGGGTCAAAGCCAAGACCCACAAGGATACCTGCCGGAATCGCAACCGCTGTTCCAAAACCTGCCATACCCTCCATAAAGTTGCCAAAACCCCAGGCGATAATTAGCATCAATACGCGCTTGTCCGTGGAAACGCTTCCAAGCATCGCCTTGATGGTGTCCATCGCGCCCGTCTTCAGTGTCAGATTATACGTAAAGAGAGCCGCGATGATGACGATGATTATTGGCCATAGGGCATTGAGAACCCCTTCCAGAATCGCCGTTCCCGTTGAAACAGGTGCAAGACGCCAATAGAAAATAGCCAGCGCCGCCGTAATTACCAAAGCAATCAGACAGGCCCGATAACCAGGCATTTTTAGGATACTCATGGCAATAATTAGCCATAGAATTGGAAGAAGAGCAAGAAAAAAGTTTAATAGATTCATCGTGCATCCCCCTGTGTTTTTGATTATGGAGGCGATGCTTTGCCGCCGTTCAATCTCTGGAAATTAACAAATAATGAAACCATTCCCTTGGGGTAAGCGGCTCCAGCAATCCGAACGGACGCAAATAGCATTCTCCTCGCAAACGATAGGTCTTTGCGGACAAATTGTCACATATTCAGTATAACAAATTTCCATTAAAAATGCACGAAAAAAATCTTTATCTTTTTCCAAAATAAGAACTATTCACCAAAATATTTTGAGGACCTTATAGGGATTTTTCATCTGGCTCAGAATTAAAAACGTTTTGCGTCGCGACGAAGAATTTCGCTAACATCAGAAAAAACTTAAGAAATCAAAGTGCTGCCTCAAGCATCATTTTTCGAGCTTTCCTGCCTGTCCGCCTCCTGACGGAGACGAACCACATCCGCCGCACTGCGGCGTCGCTCGTCATCCATGGCCGCATAGTGCCGACGGGTCGTATTGACGTCCTTGTGCCCCAGCACAGCCGCCACAAGGTAAATATCCCCGGTCTCTCGATACAGAGCCGTCCCATAAGTGCTGCGAAGCTTATGCGGGGTAATATGCTTTGTCGTCGTCACCGCCGAGGCGTATTTCTCCACCAGGTTCTCCACAGCCCGAATCGTCATCCTCCTTCTCTGCGTGGAATAGAAGAGTGCGTGCTCATGGCCGGCCAGAGGCGTGATACCCTCCCTCACGGAAAGATACTTTTGCAGGGCCTCCCTCACCTCCTCGCCAAAATAAACCAATGCCTCATTCCCGCCTTTACGAACAACCCGTATGCAGTTATTACGAAAATCCAAATCCTCCACGTCCAGTCCCACACATTCAGAAACTCGTATTCCAGTCCCCAAAAGGAGCGTCACAAGCGCCAAATCCCGTTCCTTCGTCTTTCGAAAGCTCTCCAAGGCCTTTCCCGTCAGCGTAGAACTACAATTCTCGATATAATCCAAAAGAAGCTGTACTTCCTCTCCATCCAATCGAACAATTGTTTTTTCATGAATCTTCGGCATCTCCACGAGCTGTGTCGGATTTGTATGAATCATCTCTTGCCGAAACAAATAATTATAAAAACTCCGCAAGGAGGAAAATTTTCGTTTCAGCCCAACAACGCTGTTCGTTTCCCTCGTCCCCCCTTTTACCCGATCCTCCGGGACATCATAGAGCTGCAAATATTCCAAATATTCCTCCAAATCCCGCGCCGTAACCCGCTCCAAATCCTCCAGCGTGAAATCCCTCAATTCCTTATCCTTATATACCGGATTCATAGCTTTCAAAAACTCAAAAAAGACACGCAGATCATAGGCATAGGAAATCTTTGTCCGAGTCGTGGCCCGCGCATCAATCGCACGAAAGAAATCCTTCACAAAGGGAGGCAACGTCCCAAGAACCTCCCGAAGCCGTTCCGTGTTCTTAATATCCATAGCTTCCCGATACGTCACCCGCCGCTCCGCCATAACAAATAACCTCCACAAAGTCTACCATCCACCAAGGCGAAATATCCTCCAAACCTCTCATTATACCAAGGCGAAATCTAGTCTGCATTAGCCTCCAGACCTTTATCCGCATACCATCCACCAAGGCGAAATCTAACGAGTTTAACGAATGAGGTGGTTCAAAGTCTGTATTATCCTCCAGACCACTATCCACCTCTTCGTTAAACTCGGGTTTGTGGAATAAATGTATGGTTATTATAACGCTATTTCATGGACTCTGTCAAAGTATTTCTGCAGTTATCATCCCTACTAAAGGCTTGTCATTCTGAGCATGCAGAAAAACGTTCACTCCGACAGAAACGTCCACTGGACGTTTCTGCTGGATACTA
>CADCQU010000318.1 GCA_902803635.1 uncultured Lachnospiraceae bacterium
GCTCAGAAGGACAGGGATTCTTCTCGCCGTCCGCAGAAGCTCCGGAATCGATCTGCTTCAGGATCTCCTTGACATTCATGGAGGCGACATGCTCTGTCTTTCCTGTAAGTACAGACAGTCTCTCACATAAATACTCCTCGGTCAGGTATCCCTCCGGCACGAGCGCGATGGCTTCCTCTCCAAAGGCAAGGCCGACGGCATATAGCTCCTTCTTTCCGGCGACCACTGAAAGGCCAACCTTGCCCGCCGCTTCGGCTTTGGCAAATGTCTCCTCCGCCGCCGTCACGTCGTTAACCACGCGGATCTCCGTCCCCTTCTTTTCCTCCGCCTTCTCGGCAAATTCCGAGAGGAAGCTGCGAAAGCCGAGCCGCCGGTACACCTCGCGCACCGCGTCGCTCTTCATGTCCCCGGGGGTCAGGTCGCGTACCGCCACCGCAAGAGGCGCGTCGGTGCAGATTTTCGCCAGCTCCTTCGAGAGCTCCGCAAGGTCATAGTGCTCCTCCATCGCCTGGCGGGCCTTCTTCGGCGTGATCTCCGCCTCGTGGAGCTTCGCATTCTCAATCGAGCCGTACTTTGCAATGATCGCGGAGGCTGTCTTCGGCCCCACCCCCGGCAGCCCGGGGATATTGTCCGATGAATCCCCCATGAGGGCCTTCATATCGACAAATGCCTCCGGCGTAACGCCCATCTCCCGCAAAACGTCCGCCGCGAAGTAACGCTCATACACGGTCTCGCCGCCCTTGGTCTTGGGCAGGATGATCTGGGTTTTCTCCGTCGCAATCTGCAGAAGGTCACGGTCGCCGGAGAGGATCCTCGGCGCGACGCCCTCCTTCTCGGCCCGGCGAGCGAGCGTCCCCAGGATATCGTCCGCCTCGAAGCCGGGCAGAGTTACCACGCGAACACCCATCGCGTCCAGAACCTCCTTAATCAGAGGCAGCTGTTCGTGGAACTCCGGAGGCGCGGGCTTCCGCGTCCCCTTGTACTCCGGGTACATATCGTGGCGAAAGGTCTTCTCCTTTGTATCGAAGGCCACCGCGACAAAGGACGGCTGTTCCTCCTCCAGTACCTTCCGGAAAATCGCAAGAAAGCCGTAAACCGCATTTGTGTGTACCCCGTCCGGCGCGGTCATCGAAAGCGGCATCCCGTAAAACGCGCGGAACAGGAGGCTGTGCCCATCCACCAACAAAAGCTTCTCTTCCATTTGTCAAATCCTCCTTCAGAACAATCCCCAATACTTCAAAATCGCCTCCGCGATATCGCTATACAAAATCCAGAGCATAGCCCCCGCCGTGACGACCTCCCCCACGATCACCGCCAAATGCCGGATGGTGCGCAATACCATGCGGATCCGCAGCCGGTGCTCGTTCCGCCGCATGTCCTCTTCGAGGACCTTCCGCATGTCGTAGGAAAGCTCGCCCGCCTCGTCCTTGTCCACGTACTCCAGAAGGTAGCAAATGGAAAAATACGTCTGCAAATTCCGACGGCAGGGCGCACAGCTTCGCACATGCTGCAAATAGGCACCCAGCTCTCTGTCTCCCAGCGTCCCGTCAATATACGGCTGTACGCACGCCTCCGCTCCCTTACAATCCACGTCTCTACCTCGATCTTTCCTCTAATTTATCGCATCCGTCTTTCCCAGAATGACAAACATTTCCTATAGAAAATGCGTCATCTTTACGAAAAACCTGACGGGATTCTTACAGAAAACAGTCCACTGGACTGTTTTCTGCACACTGAGGCGTCGCTTCGCTCAGAATGACACGCCTTTTACGAGGCAATACAGCCTATAAAGAGGATGCCACCTGAGTTGTAACTCCAGCTGAAATGTTCCCTTCAGGAAGACACCTTCCTCCGCACCTGCACCTCCCCGCTGCGCACGCATTCCTGCTTTCCATCGGGATATCGCACAAGCAGGGAAAAATCATCCGCAACGCCGAGGGCCACGGCCTCGCGTTCCCCCGTCGCGTCGCGAAGGAGGATCGGCCCTTTTGTCACGCAGAGCCGCCGATACTCCGCAAGATATTCCTCTTTCCCCGCCGGCAGGGCTGCCCGGACAAGGTCAAGCTCCGTAATCAGCGCGGCAGCCAGCTCCGCCCTGCGGACCTTCGTGCCGCCATTTTCATCCTCCAGCGTGGTGGCGATTTTCCGAAGCTCGGGCGGGAAATTCTCCCTCCCGCGCACGTTGATGCCGATGCCCACGATGCAGCTCTGCACCTCCGCGCTCTCGGCCTTGAGGGAAAGCTCCGTCAAAATCCCGCAAATCTTCCTGCCGCGTATTTGCAGGTCATTCACCCATTTGATATCGGGGCAAATGCCCGTAACCTTCCGAACGGCCCGTGCGGCCGCGACTGCGGCATAGGAGGTTGCGTCCGAAAGCCCTTGCGGGGAGCCTGCATTTTTAAGAAGCATGGAAAGATAGAGACCAGAACCGGCCGGCGAGACAAAAGACCGTCCATAGCGGCCTCGCCCCTTTGTCTGGCTGTCTGCCATGACCACGAAGCCCTCGGGCAGACCGTCCTCCACAAGGCTCTTCAAATACCTATTGGTGGAATCCACCTCCGAAAGCACGCGAACCGTCTGCATCCTCTCCTCCGGCAAATGCGCGGCGAGGTCGCCCTCGCCCAATTTGTCCGGCCCGGAGAGAAGAAGGTGCCCCTTCCTTGTCACGGAGACGATCTCATAACCCTCCGCCCGCAGCCGCTCCACGGCGGCATGCACCGCGGCCCGCGTCACCCCGAACCTCCGGCTCATTTCCTCTCCCGAGACATACCCATCCGCCCTCCCGAGAGCGGCCAGTACCTCATCCTGCAACATCCCCAAGCCCTCCTGACGCTCCATCTCCCCTAAAAACTATCTCCCAAAATCAATCTGCCTTTACAATTAACTCAATCGCCAGCCATTCCAACAAGGAGCTTTTCCATATCCCGTGGCAGCGACGCCTCCAGCACAATCTCCTCCCCGGAAAACGGCTGCTCGAAAACCAGCCTCCCCGCGTGGAGCGCGGTCCGCTCCATCCCGAAGGTCTCGCCCATCCCATACAGAGGATCCCCAAGGAGCGGGTGGCCGATACTTGCCAAATGCACGCGGATTTGGTGCGTCCTCCCAGTATCGATTTTCGCCTCCAAAAGGCCGTATCCCTGCATTTGCCGAAGCACACGGAAATGCGTCACCGCCGCCTTCCCGTCCGCACGGACCATTTGCCGCACCTTGTCCCCCGGAACCGGGCCGAGTGGGCGGTCGATGGTTCCAGAAAGCAGCGCATCCCCTGAAAAGAGCGCATAATATGTTTTTTCGCACCTTCTCCGATAATTCAAGGCCGCCACCGCGCTCCGGCTCTTCGCAAAGAGTAGGATTCCCGACGTGTCCTTGTCGAGACGCCCGACCGTCCGCAGCTCATGGAGTTCGCCCTTCTCCTCGAAATAGCCGGCGACGAAATTTGCCATCGTGTCGTCGTAATGCCCGTGCGAGGGATGCACGAGCACCCCCGCCGGCTTCTCCACCGCGATGAGATCCTCGTCCTCATAGAGAATTCTGAGTTCCCCTTTCACGGGAATCGTAGTCTCTGAGGGCAGGTCCGCAAGCAGGAAGACCAGCTCGTCCCCCTCCCGGAGCACACGGCTCACAAAGGCCGGCTCCCCGTTCACGGTAATGCCATTTGCCGTGTCATACTTCGCGCGGGCCACGTCGTGGTGCACCAAATGCCATTTGCCGAGCAAAATGTCGCGCACGGTGCGCCCCGCGTCCTCCTTCCCGCAGACAAATGCCAGCCTCCGGACGGTCGGTGGGATTTCGCCTCGGTTAAACATGGGCGCAGAACTCCCGAAGCTTCCCAAGCTCCCGCCGCGCGACCTCCCGCCCGTGGAGGTAGACGCGGAGAAGCTCCCGCGGGTCGCTCTCGGTCGAGGAGATGCCGAGCGGAGCATCCGGACGGAGGACAAAGGCCTTTCCCTCCGCCTCGCGCTCCTTTACGAAGTCCGTCTGCAGATTGTAGCGGATATGCCGATCCGCCATGCGCTCCACCAAGTTCGGGTACTTATGGAGCGCGACGCGGAAGGCCCGTAGGTTCTTCAGCTTCGTTTTCTGGTAGCTCGCGGGCTGCGTGAGAACGACCACGTTCCGCGCATAGCCCATGCGCTCGAAGGTCTGGAGTGGAATCGGATCCGCAATCCCTCCGTCCAGGAAATACCTGTCGCGAATCCGCACCGGGTGGCTCACGAGCGGCATCGAGGCCGAGGCGCGAAGCCAGAGCATGTCCGCGCCCTCGCCGGATTTCAGCTTCCGGTAGCCGGCCTTGCCGGTCTCGACGTCCGTCACGACCGCCCAGAACGGCATCGGATTTTTCCGGATGGCCTCCGTGTCAAAAATGTCTAAGGCAAATGGCAGCTCCCGGTAACAGAAGTCCTTCCCGTAGAGATCCCCGGTACGCAAATAGGATTTCATCGAGCAGTACCGCCAGTCGCCGGCGAAGCGGATGTTGTAGCGGATGGCCCGCCCCGGCTGCCCGGATTTTAAATTGCAGCCAAAGACCGCCCCCGCCGAGACGCCGATCGCCCCGTCGAACGTCACCTTGTTCTCCATGAAGACATCGAGGACGCCAGCCGTGAACATCCCCCGCATCGCCCCGCCTTCAAGTACCAACCCAATCTTCTCTCCCATCCATACTCCTTTCTCGCCACACTTCCATGAAGCAAGGATACCCTCCCTCTCATTCCGTAGCTTCTAAAAGTCTGCCCCTCTCAGTCGGCTTCGCCGACAGCTCCCCCTTAGGGGGAGCCAAGTGGTAAGCGAACAAAGAACCGAAGCTCCTCTTGCCTCCCCCTCCAGGGGGAGGTGGCACGGCGAAGCCGTGACGGAGAGGGGCCTCGCCGCAGCAAGATTCCATGCCGACCTTTATATATTTTCTTCCCAAATTCCCAAAACTATGTTAAAATACCTTTATGCAAATTTCCCAAGTACACTAACGCTTCAAGGAGGCTTTTATGGATACATTATACATTGTGGTTCCCGCGTACAACGAGGCCGACAACATCCGCCAGCTCGTGGAGGACTGGTACCCGGTGGTCCAGGCGCACGACGGCGGCGGCAAATCCCGTCTCGTCGTCATCAACGACGGCAGCAAGGACAAGACCTACGAGATCTTAAAGCAACTCTCGCTGGGCCGTCCCTTCCTTGAGCCGGTCACCAAGCCAAATGGCGGCCATGGCCCGACGGTTCTCTACGGCTACCGCTATGCCTTAAAGCACGGGGCCGACTACATTTTCCAGACCGACTCCGACGGCCAGACCCTGCCCTTGGAATTTGAGGCCTTCTGGAAAAACCGCAGCGACTACGCGGCCATTTTCGGAAAACGATCCAAGCGCCAGGACGGCTTCGGGCGAAAATTTGTCGAGCGGACGCTCTGCATCCTTCTCTTCTTCATCTTTGGTGTGCGCATCCCCGACTCCAACGCGCCCTTCCGGCTCATGAAGCGCTCCTTCCTCGAAAAGTACGTGCCCATCCTGCATCCGGACTACAACCTGCCGAACGTCATGCTCACAACCTTCGCGGCCTACTTCCATGAGAAGGCCATCTACCGCGAGATCACCTTCCGTCCCCGCCAGGGCGGCAAGAACTCTATTAATATGAAGAAAATCTTCAAAATCGGCTGGAAGGCCCTCGGCGACTTCGCCCACTACCACCGCATCATGCGGCAAATGAAGAAGGAAGCCGCCCAGAAGAAGCGCTGATTTTCAGAAATCCAACGAAGAATCTGCACCATGGATACCTCCCTGGTACAGATTCTTCGTTTTTTCATTTCTCTTCCTTCGATAACGCAGCTCCTCTTCCTCAGCTCCGCAGCGAAGCCTCCTCCAAGAACGCCACGTACCCCTGCAGCAGCTCGTAAATATCCGCCTTCGAGGTCACCTCATACAGGGCGTGCATATTCATCACGGGAACGCCGCAGTCCACCACATTCATTCCGTAGCTGGCGAGGATATAGGCGATCGTCCCGCCGCCGCCGGCATCGACGCGCCCCAGCTCCGAGGTCTGAAAAATGATACCGCGGTCCTCAAAAATCCGCCGCAAATGCGCGAGGTACTCGGCATTTGCATCGTTCGAGCCGGATTTTCCCCGCGCCCCCGTAAACTTGGTGAGCGCGAAGCCCTGGCCGAGGAAGGCCGCATTTTTCTTCTCAAAGACCGAGGCGTACACCGGGTCAAATGCACTCGTAACATCCGAGGAAAGCATGCACGAATTGGCAAGGCACCGCCGCACGGCCAGAGTTCCCGTCTCGCCGCAGAGCGCCATAACCTCCGCCACGCAGTTCTCAAAGAACCGCCCGCGCATACCGGTCGCGCCGACCGAGCCAATCTCTTCCTTATCTACAAGGATGCAGCAGGCCGTACGGGTAATTTCCTTCGCCTCGTCCATCGCGCAGAACGACGGATACGCGCAGACACGGTCGTCCTGCCCGTAGCCAATCACCATCGAGCGGTCGAAGCCGGCATCCCGTGCCTTCCCGGCGGGCACGATCTCCAGCTCCGCCGAGAGGAAATCATCCTCCTCAATCCCGTACTCGTCATAGAGGATCGCCAGAATCCCACGGCGGACCGCCCCGCTCAGAAGCTTTGCCTCCTTGCCAGCCTCCTTTTCCGCGCAAATAGCCCTCCGCTGGCCTTCGGTGTACTCGTCCGCATTTGCCTCCTCTTCCTCAGGCTTTTCCTCCTTCCGGATGACAAATGGCCGGTTCCCGACAATGAGGTCCAGAGCCTCGCCCTCGACGACCTTGTCGGCCGATTTCTGCATGAGCTCATGCGACAAATGAATCAGGAGGTCCGAGATGAAAAAGACCGGCTCGTCCTCGTCCTCGCCGACGCTAAGGAGCACCGTGGAGCCGTCCTTCTTCACGACCACGCCGTGGAGGGCGAGCGGCGTTGCCACATACAGGTACTTCTTAATTCCGCCGTAATAGTGCGTATCAAGATATCCGAAGCCGCCATCCTCGAAGAGCGGGTTCTGCTTCACGTCAAGGCGCGGAGAGTCAACGTGCGCCCCAAGGATGTTCATGCCGTTTTCCAGCCTCTCGCTGCCAATCCGAAAGAGCACGATGGACTTGTCCATCCAGACGGAATAGACCTTGTCGCCAGCCTTCAGGCTCTCGCCCGCCCGCACGAGCGTCGAAAGCTCACGGTAGCCCTTCGCCTCCGCCTCGTTCACGATTATATCCACGGCCTCCCGTTCGGTCTTCGCCCTGTCGAGGAAAGCCTTGTAATCCTCGGCAAAGGCCATGATCTTCTGTACCTTCTCCCTGTCCGCAGCAGCCCAAATATTCTTACGCATGCAAATCCTCCCATCTTGTTCTGCAAATATCTCTAAGTAGTTTCTGCCCAGCCACAACCTCTGTTCTCGCCAGACAATCTGCAAGAATCTATCTTAGGAACCGTTAAGAAATAGCTTATACATTTGGCTTGTCTAAATCCGTTTCTAACTGCGTTGTCGTCAGTCGGCGTAGCCCGCTAC